>CAYXFH010000061.1:0-4092 GCA_964464245.1 uncultured bacterium | reverse complement strand
ATCCCTGTGCGCACCTCAATCCGGCGTTGTTGATACCAAGGCGATGAATAGAAGGGTAATTGCTCTTCGCTTACGGCGCCGGCCAGGAATTCCACCAGCATCGGTCGCGGGTAATAGGGATCGTCCTCGCGCGTCAAGACGACAATCTCCGCATCGGGCAGCTTCTCGCGCAAGGCTTTGGCCACATTCACTCCGGCTATGCCGTTTCCTACGATCAGACAACGCACTCGATCACCGTCCTTCAGGATCCTCTCATCACATTGTATCCGTGCGCGCCCCTCTTGGATACGGCTCACTGCGGCGGAAGAAGAGCAAGGTCATCACCGCAGCAACGATATAACAGACCAGAGTTAGGGAAAATGCCAGCGAGAAACCCGAGCCCACCTGCAGGTACCCAGAGATAAGCGGACCCAGCCCGCCTCTTCCCAGGCTGCCTACCATGGCGAAAAGGCTGTTAAGGGTAGCTCGCTGTTCCTCCTTGACTTGCTCCATGGCGAAAGTGGTGTAAAGCGGCGATCCCATGTTCATCAGGGCGGCGCGAATAAAGTAGGAAATCACCACCAGGGCGAAGTTTCCGGAGAAGGCCAGGATCATCAGGAAGGGGAGTGAAGCGAGTTCGGTATAGACTACAGCCCGAACCTTCCCATAACGGAAGGCCATGGCCGGCGCCAGGAGCCCGATCAGCCCGTTGACCAGCGAGGAGAGGGCGAAGAGAATGCCGATCTGGCCAGGAGCGAGCTGGAAACGCAGGTTGAAGAAGAGCTGGAAGAAGACCACCATCGCCCCCGCCCCCAGAGAGATGACGGCCTGGGGAAGGATCAGCTTGGTAAATAACTTGGGGTCCACCAGCCGCAAGCCGTGCAGGGAGAGCTTGGGCGCCGCCGGCTTGATCTCGCGCATGAAGAAGATGGGGATCCAAGCAAGGATACCGAAGACGACTGTCGTAAGATAGGTCACCCGCAAGGGAAGAACCGCGGTAGCGCTGACCCCCCACAACGATCCCAGGATCTCCGGCAGGTACCCGGCCAAGAGGCTGCCGCCAAAGCCGGAGATCATCATCAGGGCGAAATTGATGGAGAAGAGATAGATGCGGTCCTTCTCCGTAGAGTTCTCCATCAACATCGGCGTGGCGATCACCCAAGAAAAGGTTGACGCCACCCCGCCAAGCAAGGCGAAAGCGAAGAGCCAGACCGGCTGGCTGGCCAGGCCGATGCCCAGCGCGGCCAAGGGGGTCAAGGCTGATCCAATCAGGATCAGTTTGCGGAAGCCAGTACGCACGGCCAGAATGGAGACGGGGATCCCCAGCAGGAGGACTGCCACCGCGGGAACCCCGTTCAGCAGGCCAATGAAGTCCTGCTTATAGCCCAGCCCGTAAAGGTAGAGGTTGAAAACCAGGGAGAAGATGCTCCAATTGATCGAGCTGAAGAAGGTGCTGATCAGGAACAGCTTGGCGTTGGGGCTGAAGCCGCGGATGATGGCCGGCCAGCCGGTCCTTCCCCCCATTCCTCTCCCGTGACCTTCGGAAATCAGAGCCCCAGCTCCCCGCGGACTGCTCGCATAGCCTCCAAAGCCAGTTGCACGAAAGATGCCAGCGAGTAACCGATCCCCTCGCACTGCAGGATCTGTTCCCGGATCACCCCCGCTGCGAAACGCTTCTCTTTGAAACGCTTCAAGACGGATTCAGCGGTTAGCCCCCAGACCTCCTCGTCCTCCCCTTCGTCGCGGGCGATCGCCTTCATCACGGCCCCGGTGGCCACTATGTGGGCGATCAAATGCTCGTTGTGAATGTGCTCACGCAGCGCAGTCAGCGCGGCTGTACGGTCGTAGACCAAGGGTGTCGCTCCTTTTTGCTCCCGATTGTAGGACAGAGACTGCGGAATGCAAGGAAAGGGAGCGCCTGCTGAGAGTAACCTCCTTATCCTAAAAAGCCAGCAGTTTCTCTCTCTGTTATACTAGACAGAAAGGAGGGCGTTGATGCGAGAAAACGGGTTTACCTTGATCGAGCTGATCATTGTCATTGCAATTATCGGTATTTTAGCCAGTGTGGCCATCGTCATCTATGCTGATTTTCAAGGCAAAGCCCAGATCGCCGCCGCCTATACTTCAGTTGAGACCCTGCGCACCTCCTTGGCAGCATATCGCGCCGACACCGGTGGTTACCCTACTGTGCTGGCCGAAAACTGGGGAAACGGCGTCCCCCTGATTGCTTCAAGCGGCGGTCACGGCTTTTTAGACAGTTGGGAGAAAGTCACCCGCAACATTGCCGGAACCCCTACCGGCACTGTCTGGCCGGCCGCCTACGTGATCAGCTTGACCGCCCGCGACCGCAACGCTACCGTCATCACCTTCAGCAGCACCTTGGTACAGACAACCGCTGGCGTAGGGTCCACCCCATACCTCTATGACAACAACTTTGATGCCAGCGATGGGTTGTATCCTCTCTTCGGATCATGGTCAGTTTCAGGTGGAAGCCTCAGCCAGACGAACCCTAACAATGAGAATCGCATCGCCTTCGGCAATCTGGCCTGGAAAGACTACGAGATCGCCGCCCAAGTGACGCTCTCGGCGGGGAACGGCTATGGCATCTACTACCGTTGCGACGGGGTAGCCGGGACCAATAACCCAGGAGTGACCGGTTACTGTTTCCAGTTCGATAAAGGATTGGGAAACAAGCTTGTTGTTCGAAAGGTGACCAATGGCTACGAAGCTAGCCCCTTCCAGAGCGTGGCCATGCCGCCGGAGATCGCCGCATCCTTGAACAGCTCTCATCTCATCACCATTAGCGTGGTGGGTAACCAACACATCATCAAGATCGACGGGAAGATCGTGCTCAGCTTTACCGACGATTGGCGCAACTCTGGCATGGCCGGTTTCCGCACATGGTCTGGTTGCAAAGCCAGCTTCGACTACGTTCAAGTAAAAACCAAGTAGGCGAGGTTCCCTGCGCTTTTGCTTGGCGCTTCCTGCGGCGGAGACCGGCCCTTGGAGCCGGGCCGGAATCGTCGTCGTCTTGGCCAAGCTTGACCGCGGGGGTCATTCCGGCTTAAATAGCGAGGAGCTTGAGGAGTCGTCTAGCGGCAGGACAGCAGACTCTGGATCTGCTTACGGTGGTTCGAATCCATCCTCCTCAGCCAAATGGCTCACAGAGCCACTTCCGAGGAATTCACCCCAATAAAACACCACACAGTCTGTAGGCTTATCAGTAGCCCTACAGACTCCCGCGTCTGTCACGATATGCCTGGAGAATTTCATCGAAAGCAGGGTCGCCAAGGGCAACTCTCCGATCACGGTGAAGTGGTATCGGGAATGCCTCTTTCACCTGGTAGAGCTGGCCTGGAAGTGGCCCATCGGTCCGGACCAGCTCACCAAGTTCTTCGTCCACCAATAGACTGCCCACCGCTGCGCTGACGCCACCTATGCCATGCGCTACCGGGCCGCAAGAACGTGGCTGAACTGGCGCCTGGAGCATGTTAACCATATCCGTTTTTTCTTCGCTTATTGCACCAGCATGGATGATGTGACCGATCCCCACGCCTCGACAATTTTTTCCTTGAGAATTGATGTGTATCATCAGCTCTGATGTAAAACAAGGAACAAGGGCAATGTGATGAACCAAAGAATGGCGATTGGAAAACGTATCCGAGTTCTATTGGCCCAGCAGAATCGGTCGCTAAAAGAACTGGCCGCAGCGGCTGGATTGTCAGAGCAATATGTCAATGATCGCCAATGGTCACACGATGCTCATGCCAGGGTACGAATCCAAGGTTGCCCGTTTTCTCAGCGTTACCATTGATGCCCTGTAAAGCAATGAGGAACCTTCTACCCCAAAACAGGAGGAGGCTGACCAATCCGACGCCAAGCTCCGCGCTTTCCTTTAGGAGGAACTGACCGGCGCGTATGTACGTAGTTCAGGAGAGAAGAGTAAGCCAAGGGAGGTGGTGGTCAACGAGATCGAAAATGCTTCAAGCAGCACCCAGAAGACGCCCAAGGGGGAAGAAGCCGAAAGTATAGAAGAAGTACCAGTTAAGGGGAGTAGAGCTAAGGTGAGAGAAACAGAAGAGGAGGATCAATTGACTGAGGAAGAAACGCAAC
>CAYXFH010000060.1:0-6374 GCA_964464245.1 uncultured bacterium | reverse complement strand
TCGTTGGCGCTGCGGCGCGTCTCGGCCAAGGCCGGGGAGAAGGCGCGGCGCAGAAGGGGGATCAGGGCGCGGCGTGCGGAGACGATCCGGCTAGGGCGCAGGATCGCCGCCAGTTGCGGCCAGAGGGCGCGGCGCAGTTGGTCCAGTTGTTGGGGAACGATTCGTTCCTCCCGACCGAAGGGGGTGGCGCGGTAGGTAGCCAGGTAGGGTTGTTTGGCCAGATCGGAGGGATTGGCTTTGTCTTCGGCGGAGCTGAAGCGGTCACAGGCTTGCAGCAGGCGGGCAAAGGGCAGGGCAGGGTTCAAACGCTTGTTGCCGTGATGCAAGCTCAGGAAATATTCCAGCCGAACCCCTTTCAGGAAGGCGGGAAGCGGTTCATCTCCTGTAGACCTCCGGCTGCCCCAGAAAAATGCCAGGGGAGTGGTGAAGAATGCGACCACGTTTGGTGGGATCTCTCCGGCGAAAAGTTGCAGGGCTTCTCCATGGCGATCCTGCTCGCGGCAGTCGGACGCCTTGGCGAGGAGGAAGTGGCTGGAGAGCTTGCCCACATCGTGCAGGAGTGCCCCGACCTCAGCAGCCAGGATCAACCGGCGAACCCGTGCCAGATGGCTCAGCTCACCGCCCATGCCCATCCGTCTACTCGCCTGGGGTATTGGGGGCGCCGTGGGTGGCTTGCTCCAGTTCCTCTCCCAGTTGCTCCTCTTGGGCAGGTTCCGACTCTTGCCCCCCATAGCGGGCCAGGACGAAAGCCTCGGTGATGCCGCGCACCGGTTGTTCCAGCCAGGGAAGGGCGGGAGAAGCGCGCTGAGCGAACTCGTAGGGAGTCTCCATTGGTTGGCGAGTCCAACCCATTCGTGCCAAGAGAGCCAACAGGCGGAAATAGAGTGCAAAGATGCCACCACGAAGCAGGCCCTGGCTTGGCTCATTTGCAGCCAACCGCTTCCTCTTTTCTGCTCGCAGCAGCCGTGTGCGGGCGATGCTGCGCCAGACGAAAAAGGCCGCCAGGAGAAAGACGAACGCTCCCAGGATGGTGGCCCAGACGGCGTAGCGAGAGATCAAGGTCAGGAGGGAAGCGAGGAACTGGCCCAGGCTGTCCACTCCTCCGGAAGCGCCTGTCGTGGCGGTGAGGGTTGCAGCAGCGACACTTGGGGCGGCAGTCGGGTTGGCCAGGCCGAAAGCGGTCCGGATCCCCCGCCAGACCTCCAGCAAGAGGGCGAAAAAGCGGCCCATGATGGGACCCAAGACGGGGGGCAATAGCCACAGCGAAAGCACCAGGAAAGCGCCGGTCGCGACCATATAGGCGACGGTGAATCCCTTCCCCATGCGCAAGAGGAAGTACCCCATCAGCGCCGCTGCTCCCAGGAGGATGACCGTGCTGGCCACTACTGCCCAACGGGTCAGCGACTCGGGCATATCCAGGGGGGGAAGATGATAAAGAGGCACATCGCGATCCGGCAGGGGGCCGGTTGGACGTATCGAGGGGAAGCCTGACGCCCCCCCTGCAGCCGCCTCCTGCGAGGACCAGGCAAAGGCCGGAAGCGAAGGCAGAGTCAACTGGGCGTAGCTAAAACGGGCAACCGCCCAGGGAACCACCAGAAGCAACAGGGGCAGGGCGATCAGCAACGACCAGCGCAAGGCGCGTCGCAAGTCTCGGCGGTCGTGAGCCAGCCGCCTGCTTTCCCAGCGTTCCCGCCGCTGCAGGTGGATGGCTAGCAGAAATACAGTGGCGGCCAATAACACCAAGGGTAGGAAGAAAAAACTGGAGGTGGGAAGGGGCTCCAACCAGACCAACAACAAGAGCGTGGTGAAGACCGGCCAGCCCCAACTGCGCAAGCGCAGGGCGCCGCGCATAGCTAAAGTCACCGGTCCCCAAAAGAGCACACCCAGCAGCAGGAAGAGGGCAGCGGAGAGGGAGACCTCCCCTGCCGCTTGGCTGAGAGAAGCGGCGCGAAAGAGCAGACCTTCGCGGAAAAGGCCGACCATCCCCTGGCCAATCTGCGTCAGCCAGCGAACGTCATCCCAGGGGGGACCCGGGAAGAAAAGGATCTTGGTCAGGACCACGACCAACGGGATGAACCAGAGCCAACTGCGCAAGTCCAAGTTGCGGCTCTCCTTCAACAGGGGAACCATCACGGCTGCGCCGAAGAGCAGCAGCAAACCCCACAGCAGCGGCCAGGGGGAGAGCTGGCCCAGGAAGAAAGCCTGTATGGCGAACAGACAGCAGAGCGCGACGGGAAGCGCCAAGCCGGCCTTAGGCGGCGCTGGTGGCAGCAGGGTGTCGTTGGGTGTGCTGTTGTTAAGGTGAGGCATTTCCCATTAGACTGCGGGCGGGTAGCGGGAGTTCTTCCTCAGACCACGATCGAGAGCGGGTCGTTCCCCCCCACCAGGCGCACCCGCACCCCCTGTGCTTCCAGTAGAGCGGAGCTGCGGCGCAGTTCGACCACCTCCTGGGGATCCAAAAGCCAGGACGGGCGGGGCTTCTCCCCTGGTAGGAGGAAAGAACCCTCGTAAAGCAAATAGAGGGTCAAGTGTTGAGTCCGCCGGTGCAGCTCGGCCAATCGCATCACCAGCTCGCGCGACAGCAGGGAGGAGATCAGGATCAGGTTGCTTTGCCAGGGCAGTTGACGGGCGGCCTCTCGCATCCCAGCCAGCAGCTCTCCTTCCCCCAACTGAGCTCGGGCTAACTCTTCCATCTGGCGCAGAAAGTGGTCCTTGCCGCTGCCCAAGGTGACGGAGGGCCTCTTGGAGGGGAAGCTTACCAAGGCGGTAGGGATATGCTTCTCCTCGGCGTAGCGCAGAATGGAAGCAGCGATCATGGCCGCAAAGTCCTCGTACACATCCAGAAAGCCGCGATTCATGCGGCCCACGGTCAAGTCCAGCCAGAGGGTGATGGCGGTGTTGGCGGTGAACTCGAACTCTTTTACCATCAGTTGCCCGAGGTGAGCGCTTAGTTTCCAATGGATCCGTTTCATCGGATCCTGCGGTTCGTAAGCGCGGATGCCAGAGACCGAGGTAGTGTCCTCGTAGGCACGGTAACCACTCTTTTGGCCTTCGAAGGGTTTGCGCAGGGGCAACCTGACCTCCTCCAGGGGAAGGATTCGAGGGAAGACCAACGCTGAGGCCGGGGCGGGTACTCGGCGTTCCTGACGCCACAGCCCCCAAGGGTCGCCGCTGGCAACCAGCAGCGGCCGCAAAGAATAGTCTCCGCGCTTGTTGAAACGCACCTGGTAGCGCAATAGGCGACGTTCTTTGGGCATCAGGCTGAGAGCGTTACGGTTTGAGCCGCCGGCGGGCACCAGGTAAGGAGGGAGGTCGTCCCAGACTTCCATCCAGGGAACGGGCAGGCGCCCGGTGTTCTCCAGGGTCAACTCCACCGTAGCCGTATCCCCCACCACTAAGCGGTTTGGAAGAATGCGTCGGCTGAAGCGCACGCCTCCGGCACGATCGAGGCGCTTTCCTTCGCTTCGCTCAAGAGCAGGCTTGGCCATGAAAAAAGCTAACGCCAGTAGAAACAGCAGAAAGAGGGCGAAAAGAAGGGCGGTTCGACCGCCCAAGGTGACTAACGCCAGCAGAGCGACCACTATCAGGATGAAGAGGATCCGCTTCAGCCGCACAACACCCTCGCGGGAAGGTCGGCAGACAGGAAACGTCCCGTCGGGAGGCTCCGCCTCCCGACCAGCGTCATCAAAGGGAAATGACCGCTAGGGAGCCAGTTTGCCTTCGATGTAGGACACGGCATCGCCGACCGTGACCAATTTAGAGAAGTCTTCGTCCGGGACTTGAATGGAGAACTCCTTCTGCATCGCTTCAACGAGGAACCAGAGATCCAGAGAGTCGGCGCTGAAGTCTTCCACGAAGCGCTGCGATTCCAGGATCTCTCCCTTCACACTCATCTTCTCCCGGATGATGGGGACCACTTTCTTCAAGATCTCATCATGCATGTGTGTCTCCTTTGCGGGTCCATTTCAGCAAGTATGACGAATCATAGCAAGCCTCTCGTCAGCGGTCATCTATCCGGCGCATTAAAAGGAGAACCAGGAACAGGTTAGTCAGGGCTAGCAGACCGATCAGCACTCCCTGGTTGAAAAGACGAGCCCGCCGCTCGCGTAGGCGTTTCTCCAAGTGCACCCGTTCCATCACCTCGTCAGCCAACGGGGGCGGGGCGGTAAAGGCTCGCAGCCTGTTGCTGGAGAGCAAGCGACGGTTCTCTTCCAGTTGTCGCAGCTTACCCCGGCAGTCACCGCAGCTACGCAAATGCTCCTCTAGTTCAAAGGCTTCTTCGCTCGATAAGTCCCGTTCCAGGTAAGCGGGTAACAAAGCCACTGATTCTTCGCAGCGCATCCTACTTCTCCTCCTTCTTCAGTTGTTGCCGGTAACGGCTCTTGAAATCCAATCGCGCCCGGTAAATGCGGATCTTGGCGGCCGCTAAGGAAATCTTCAGGGTGGTCGCCACCTCTTCGTAGGAGAAGCCGTAGATATCGCGCAAAACCAGGACTGAGCGGTACTTGTCGTTCATCCGCCAGAGAACCTCATCGACATGGTCCTTCAGGTCCAGGCGGTCCAGCTCCTCCTCGATGGGGAAGTCCCCGCCGTGGTTCTCATCACCGGAAGACTGCTCCTCTTCCTGAAGGGGGGTGCAGCGCTCACGCTCGCGCCGGCGTTTCTTGATGCTGTCCAGGCAGATGTTGGCGGTGACCCGGTAGAGCCAGGTGGATAGCTCGGAGCGCCCCTCGAATCGCGGCAGTGTGCGCCAGACGCGCACGAAGACCTCCTGCGAGATGTCCAAGGCATCGTCCGGGTTGGCCAAGATGCGCAGGGCAAGGGTGTAGACCAGGTTCTGGTGGTACCGCACCAGCTCCTCGAAGGAAGTTTCGTCTCCTAACTGCGCCAGATGTAGAACTCTCTTATCGAAAGGCATCGTTTCTTTGGCCTGTATGGCAAGAGGATAGCACGGGTGGGGGAAAGGATCGAAGGGCAGCTCCTCGTGGGAATTCCATCTGCCAACCCACCCCCTACAGAAACCTGTCAATGGTCTCGGTTCGCCGCAGACATCTATCCCCTATAATGAGGTAAAGATGCGGCACTCTGGAAACAAAACTGGGAAAGGATCCGGCGCCCCTTCTTGGGCTGAAGCTTCGCTGCGCTGGTATGAGGACAACAGACGCGACCTGCCTTGGCGGCAGACCAAGGACCCGTACCATGTCTGGGTGTCGGAAGCGATGTTGCAGCAAACCCGGGTGGAGACCGCCCTGCCTTATTATCATCGTTTTCTGGAACGCTTCCCAACCCTGGCTGACCTGGCCTGTTCAAGCGAGGAGGAGGTCCTCGCCGTTTGGCAAGGGTTGGGCTACTACAACCGAGCCCGACTCCTCCATCAGGGCGCTGGCGAAGTCCAGCAGCGATTCGGCGGCCAACTCCCGGACTCCTACGAAGAACTTCGTTCGCTCCCCGGAGTCGGTCCATACACGGCAGCAGCCATTGCCAGCATCTGCTTCGGCCGGCGCCAGCCCGCTCTCGACGGCAACGCCCTGCGTGTAGCCAGCCGCTGGTGGGATCTCCACCAGGAGGTGGAATCACCTCCTGGTCGCCGCTTCCTTCATCAACACTTGCAGGAAGCGATGCCGGCCAATCGGCCGGGTGATTTCAACCAGGCAGTAATGGAGCTGGGCGCTACTCTTTGCCTTCCAGCAAACCCTCGCTGCAACCTGTGCCCAGTCGTCTCCATCTGCTTGGCACGTTTGCGCGGCACGGCAGCCGAGCTTCCTCTGCGGCGGGTGCGACTTCCTCCTCGCCCTATCGAAGTAGTTTGCGCCGTCATCCATCGCGGCGATGGCTACCTTCTGCGCAAACGCTCCTCCAAGGGTCTGCTGGCCGGGATGTGGGAGTTCCCCACCGAACCGGTCGAGACCGAGGCCTCACCCCTACAGTCACTGACTGGTCTTCTCCTGAGTTGGGGCATCACCGGGGAAATAAGCTCACCCTGGAAGAAGTTGGCGGCAACTTTCACCCATCTGCAATGGCACATGTCTATCTTCCGCATCTCCCTCCCAACCGGCGCAGACCGCAGCGGTTCAGCTTGGCGCTGGGCTACCCTGTCTGAGCTGCAGGGACTGCCGATGGGGCGGCCACACCGCCGGGTGGCTGATTTGCTGGAGCGAGCGCTTCCCGGGCGTCCGGAGGGCTTCCAGGGGTTCTCGTCCTGGAAGCCCTGAGAAGGACTCCTCCGTCCTTGCTTCGCGCCCCGCGGGCTTCCATAATTAAATCGCTGAGCGATTCATAACTCAGTGGTTAGATAAGCCAGTAGCTGCGTGGTTGAGCAACTGAGTGGATAAGTAAAATCAACAGAGGTTTGACTTTGCTAGTAAACTTGGCCA
>CAYXFH010000059.1:0-5900 GCA_964464245.1 uncultured bacterium | reverse complement strand
ATCGTCTTCTTCTTTTTTTTCACTGCACTCAAGGTTCGCTCTTCTTCCAAAGGCCCTAATCCTAGAGATGATAGGCTGCCTATCTCGTATTATTAAACCGTTGTCAAGCCCTGTTTCTTCCATCCATCGTTGGCGCTCCCTTCTCCTTCAACCGGCAGAGGTCTTGGTATTGCTGCAGTTTGAAGCGCAGAGGCTCGCTAGGGCCGGATTTCTCTAAGATGGAGATTTCATCTTTTAGACGATGGAGTTGGCGGGAAATCTTCTCCAGGTTTAATCGTTCCAAGCAAAGACGGGCTTCCTGGTGGATGTCCGCCACATTCAGCGGTTCGATCAACAAGCGAGCCGCAAGAGGGGCGGCAGGATCCTCCGGAGAGAAGGTTGGAGGCCAACTGCCCTCGTGGAAGGCTTCCTGGCAAGCAGCCAGCAAGCTGCGGCAAATAGGGTTCTGAAAATCCTCCAAAGGCATCTTTGGCAACCCCAGCTCTTCCAGAACGCTCGCCAGGACACCCTGCCGGGAGCTGTCTTGCTGCGGTGAGTTGTCATCCTGCCGCAGGCTGTCGAGACCGCTTTCAGCCAACAAGGTCGGCTGTTTTAAGATCAGGTGCAGCAAACGAACCTCCAGCACCGGCAGTGTGCGCTCGGCGCGCCGCAGATCCTCCAGGGAAACTGCCCCACGGCGACGGCCTCCCCGGGTAGGGGGCGGCGCGCCGAGGCGATTCAGTTCATTGACCAGGACTTCTTCTCCCCAGCCCGACTCCACAGCCAGCCGCTTGAGGTACTTCTCTTTTTCCAGGGCTGAGGGCAAGCGGGCTATCAACTGGGCTAGGATCTCGCGGATGGCGCGCGCTTTCTCTTCCTCTACCTGCCAGTTGTGTCGCTGGGCAATCTGGCGGTAGATGAATTCCTCGCCGGGCAAGTAATCGATCAAAGCGCGTGAAAAAGCTTCTGCTCCTTGTGCCCGGAGCAAGCTGTCCGGATCCTTGTAGCCAGCCATCGAAGCCACTCGAACCTCGATTCCCTGCGGGCGGAGCAGGTCGAGCGCGCGCAACGTGGCATTGATCCCGGCCGCGTCGATGTCATAGGCCAGGTAGACCCGTTGAGTGAAGCGACTGAGCAAGTGGGCCTGATCTCCGGTGAGGGAGGTGCCAAGGGAGGCGACGGTGTTGGCGAAGCCATGCTGGTGCGCTGAGATGGCATCCATATACCCCTCTACTACCACCAGCGCGCGCCGCTCGGTCGCTGTTCGCCGGGCCAGATGCAGCGCATAGAGGGACCGGCCTTTCTCGAAGAGGGCGGTCGCTCCTGAGTTCAAGTACTTCGGTTGGCTTTGCTCGTCCAATGCCCGTCCGCCGAAAGCGATGGGCCGTCCGCGCAGATCCATGATCGGAAAGATCAGGCGGTTGCGGAAGAGATCGCTGCCGCCCCCTCGCTCGCTGGCCAGGCCCAACTGGGCTAACTGGGGGAGAGGGGCTTGGGCTGACAATTGGGTGGCCAGGCGGTTTCCCTCCGGGGCAAAGCCAAGGCGGAAACGTCGCCAAGTGGGAGCGTCTAGGCCGCGGCGGGCTAGATAATCGCGCGCAGCCTTGCCTTCCGGCGCCTCCAGCATCCGCTCGTAGAAGGCCGTAGCTTCCTCATAGAGCGCCCAGAAGAATTCTTTCCGTTCCTTGCGTTCGCCGCCTCCCAGCCGTTCAGGCAGAGGCAACCCCAATTTTTCGGCCAAGAGGGCTACCGACTCCGGGAAGGTGATGCTCTCTACCTTCATCAGGAAGGTCAGGGCATCGCCGCCAGCCTGACAACCAAAGCAATAAAAGATGTTGTTCTCTGGCGATACCGTGAAGGAGGGGGTCTTTTCCTGGTGGAAAGGGCACAAGCCGACGTAATTCTTCCCCGTTCGCCGCAGGGCAACATAACCTGCGACTACTTCCACGATATCGGCCTGTTCCTTCAGTTTCTGCAGAAAATCATCCATCCCGTCTCAAGGATACAGGAATTCCGCTGGAGGAGACAGCCGCCAACAGGGTCACATCTTCAGATGACAGCAATTATCTTCTTGACCACGCCCCCCAGATCCCTTCCCGCCTCCAAGTATTCCTGTCCCCGTTGAAACATTGGTCAAATCAGTCTCATTCTTTTCCGCTTTAGTGTTTTTGCACTGGTCGCATGGCTCTTCGCCCGATTTGTCCCGCTGGCAGAAAGGCCAAGGCAAGGGGAACTATCATCCAGTCATTCTTCTTGACGGCCGCCGAACTGTACGCAGTAGCTGAACCATCGGCAGCCGACGGGATCCGCGAGGAAAACGGCTTGCCTGTACTCAATAAATAAATCTGTCCCCTTTTACTTCTTTAGCAGCCACGAGGCTATTGGTTGTATATGAATGGTCATGTTGCCTGACTGAAGGGAATCTTCTCCATTTTCCGTGAGAATCAACCCCTCCTTCAAGTTCAACGACGACATGGCTGCCGTCAACGCCCTGATTTCCCTTTCCCTTATCTGCTCCTGATGTAAATTTTGAGCGACCTGGATCAACAGACCCGCCTGGGGCAGATAAAAATCTACCTTATAGCCGTTTTTATGGGTAAGATAGTAGATATCTCGTTCCTGGCGCCGCAAGGCAAGGAAAACGAGGTTCTCGAGCAATCTGCCGCGATTGGGGGAGAAAACAAATCCCACGGTGCGGGCCAGACCTGTGTCTATGGCGTAGATCTTTTTCGGGGCAATCTGCTGCCGCTTCACAGAGTAATCATAGACGTTGATGGCAAATAGCAGCCAACTGGCTTCCAGGTAGGCGATATAATTCTTCACTGTGTTGACGCTGCCCAATTTTAATTGTCCCTTCAGTTTATTGAAAGATATCAGCCCCCCCGGGTTGCTGATCAGGCAGAAGGCCAGTTCTTTCAACGTCCGTAGATCCTCGATGTGATGGCGCGCAGCAATGTCACGGTACAAAATGTCGTCGTAGAGCGCGCGGTGCAACGGAAGATCGGGATACTTGACCGGTTCGGGAATGCCGCCCCGCTCGAGGTATTCGTCCAATCGGCGCTGCAGGAGTGAACGTTCAGCCGTGGTCAGGCGATTGAGATCGGGCGCCTGATATCCCTTGAACTTGAGAAACTCGTTAAAGGAAAACGGCAGCAACTCGATGGGCAAGCAACGTCCAGTCAATCGGCTTCCCAAGTCATCGCTGAGCAAGGAGGCGTTGGAGCCGGTGATGTAGAACTTGAACCCCATGTCCATAAAGCGGCGGACGAAGTGTTCCCAGCCGACGACGTTCTCGATTTCATCGATCATGAAGACAGTTTTCTCACCGAATATTTCTACCAGCGCCTGAAAAAGGGAATTCGCGTCGTCAGCCTGGAAACCAAGGAAACGCTCATCTTCAAAGTTAAGGTAGTAAAAGGACTTCTCTCCCAGATGATGGGCGATCTGCGCCAACAAGGTTGACTTTCCAACTCGGCGCAGACCGGAGATGATCACCGCGTGGGGCAATGCGGCCGCTTTCAGCAGTTGCTGGAGTTCCTCTCGAAGCACGCCGGTTTCCCGTTTCCAAAATGCCTGGAACTGCTCTAGGAGCATGGCCTTGATCTGTTCCTTGGACCACTTGGTTTGCCAGTTGTTTTCATTCATAGTGAAATAATACAGCCAAAAGACTTCATTATCAATGAAAACAATTCATGACAAGAGATTGCGATGAACCCCTGCTCCCCTTCAGCCCTCTCACGGTTCCGGCACGCCTAATGGGGACAGATTTGAAATCTGTCCCCATTAGGCGCTGGGACCGGCGCTATCCCTGGGACCGCGGCGCTCCAGGCGGCATTCTTGGGTGTTGCGCTCCCAGGGATATGGTTTACGCCGGAGTGGTTTTCGTAGGGGCAGGTTTCAAACCCGCCCAGGCACGGGCTGTCTCAGCAAAGTGACGCCTTATTCTCCAGGACGCCCTGCCGGGGGCTGTCATGCTGCCGGGGGCTATCGAGCTGCCGCAAGTTGACTTGTTGTCGTCAGCCTTGATAATCCCAGGAACCTTGTTACCTTCAGACTGCCTTACCCACTCATTTTGAGAAAGAATCACTCTTTAAGATCATCGTCGACATGGTTACAGGGAAGCTGGGCGAGACATGCTGACGCAGGCTGGCAGGGCGCCCACTTGAAATGAGAAGGAACTATAATGTCCCAATTATTCTCCCTTCAGCCCTCCCAAGGTTCCGGCAGGAAGAGGTCGGAGAAGGCCTGCGCGGCGAAGCGATCGGTCATCCCGGCGACGTAGTCCGTCGCCGCCTGCTCGCGGGTGGGCAGGTCAATGGAGCGATCCAAACCCAGCAGCTCCGGATCCTCCAGGTAAGTGTGGAAAAGGAGTTGCACCATCCGGCCGGCTCGGCTCTCCTCCCGTTTGGCGATGGGGTCGCGGTAGACCTGGCGGAAGAGGAAATCATTGAGGGCGTCCAGCTTGGCGGTCAGCTCCTCCCCCAAGAGGATATCGGGCTTGTCGCGGCTGCGCTCGATCACGTCCTGGACCACCACATCGATCAATCGCGAGGCGCCGAAGCCGAAGAGCCGGCGATCGGGGAGGTCTTCCGGTTGCAGGGTGCCGGCGCGCAGGGCGTCGTCGGTGTCGTGGGAAAGGCAGGCCAGGCGGTCGGCGAGGCGAACCAGACGCCCCTCCAGGGTAGAAGGACCGGCGAGATCGATATCATCCTCCCCCTTGGAATGGTGAAGGATGCCGTCGCGCACCTCCCAGGTCAGGTTCAGACCGACCTGTTCACTGCCGTCGGCTTGGAGGCGCCGTTCCAGCAGATCGACCACCCGCAGGCTCTGTTCCTGGTGAAGGAAGTGGCGCTCCGGAAGGACTTGACGGATCGCCTCATCCAGGGCGAAGGCGCCGGCATGGCCGAAGGGAGTATGACCCAAATCGTGGCCCAAGGCGATGGCCTCAGCCAGATTCTCATTGAGGCGGAGGCCGCAGGCCAGGGTGCGGGCGATCTGGGAGACCTCCAGGGTGTGGGTCAGACGGGTGCGGTAGTGGTCCCCGGTGGGGTTGGGATAAACCTGGGTCTTCCCTTTCAGGCGACGGAAGGCCTTGCAGTGGATGATCCGGTCGCGGTCACACTGGTAAGCAGTGCGAACCGGGCATTCCTCCTCGGTCCTTTCTCGACCCCGGCTGGTGCGGGCGAAAGAGGCGAAGGGGGAAAGGGTCAGGCCCTCCAATTCCTCCAACTGCTCTCTCACCCGCATCGGGGCTAGAACCTCTTCTTCCGGGGAGAAGACCCCCCCTATTTCTTCTCTTTCAAGGCGGCTTGAGCGGCGGCCAGGCGGGCCACCGGCAAGCGGAAGGGAGAGCAGGAGACGTAGTCCAGACCGATTATATGGCAGAACTCCACCGAGCTGGGCTCTCCGCCATGCTCGCCGCAGATGCCGATCTGCAGCTCCGGCCGGGCGGACTTGCCCCTGGTCACGGCCATCTTCATCAGCTCGCCGACGCCCTCGCGATCCAGCTTTTGGAAGGGGTCGCTGGGGTACAGCCCCAGCTCGACGTAGGCGCCCATGAAGCCTTTGGTGTCATCGCGAGAGATGCCGCAGGCGGTTTGGGTGAGGTCATTGGTGCCGAAGCTGAAGAACTCGGCGTACTGGGCGATCTTGTCGGCCACCACGCAGGCGCGGGGCAGCTCGATCATGGTGCCCACCAGGTAGTGCAACTGGATGCCGGCGCGAGCGATGGTGGAATCGGCAATACGGCGCGTCATTTCCTCGAAATACTTCATCTCCTGCGCGGCGCCGACCACCGGGATCATGATGTCCGGCTGCACCGGCAGCCCTTCCTGGGCCACTTCGCAGGCAGCTTCGATGATTGCCCGGATCTGCATCTCGGAGATCGCCGGGAAAGTGACCCCAAGGCGACAGCCGCGGTG
>CAYXFH010000058.1:0-4819 GCA_964464245.1 uncultured bacterium | reverse complement strand
CCGTTGTCTCGCACAAAGAAGAGCGTCTCCGGGCCGCGCTCTTGAGCGCCGATTTCGATTCGAGGCGAGGGCTGGTCCCCTGCAAATTTCACAGCGTTTTCCAGCAGGTTCTGCCAGATCTCCACCAAGCGAGGCCTATCTCCCTTCAACAACACGTTCGGGTTCTCAACCAATACTTCTACTCCTTTTTCGGCAATCCTCCCAGCCACCATATTCAATGCTTCTTGCGCAAGCTCGCCCAGCTTGACCCGCACCGGCGGATTGACCACGCGACCGATGCGCGACATCTCCAGCAACTCGTCCAGCAACTGAGTCATCTTGTCGGCTGCTCCATGGATATAGCCCATATCCTGTTCGACTCGCTCCCCCTCACAGCGGGCCAGATCTTCTTTTAGATAACCGAGGAAGGTCTTCACGGTCACCAAGGGACTCTTCAGATCGTGCGAGATGGTATAAGTGAAGCGCTCCAACTCAGCATTCTTCTCCCGCAGTTCCCGCTCTTTCTGTTGCAGGCCGGTCACATCCTGGACCGTCCCGAACATGCCCACCGCGTTCCCGGAGGGATCGCGTTCCAGCTCTCCGCTTCCGCTGACGTAACGGATCTCTCCGTCTGCGCGAACGATCCGATAGGTGAAAAACGCCATGCCCTCTTTCTCGATGGTGGCAGCGATCCGGTCGAAAGAAACGCGGTCCTCCGGGTGGACCAGACGCGTAAAGGCAGCGTAGTTGAAGGTAAAATCCTCCGGGCGGACGCCGTAGATGCGGAACATCTCCTCTGACCAGGAAAGCTGCTCGTTGGCTAGATTCAATCTCCAGTGACCCAGGTGGCCGACCGCCTCAGCGCGTTGCAGACTGGCTTCACTTTGGCGCAGCGCCTCGCCCGTCTGGAAGCGTTCGCGGTAGAAGCGAAAGTTTTGTTGCCTCCAGACAAAGCCCACGCCCGCTCCTGCACAGAGGAGCAAGGCAGTTACAAGGAAGATCATCACCCATAGTTGTGCGACCAGTGGACCAAAGGCTTCTGCTGCGTCGATGCGTGCGACCATGAACCAGGGGGAATTTGGGATAGGCTGCAGGTCGGCGATCACCGACACTCCTCGGTAGTCTGTTCCATCGACGATCCCTTTTTGGCCAAGCACAGCCTTTACCGCCGGCAACTCTCGACGATCCAAGGAGTAGCGCAAGGTCAAAGCGGTGTCTTTCTGGAAGCGCAGCTCGTTTAAGTAAAGCACATCGGATCCATCGCGACGGACCAGCAGTGTTTCAGCGGTTGGGCTTGGGGTCGGCCAACGGTTGATGAAGGGGTAAAGATATTGCTCGGGATCGATCCGCAACACCAGCAAGCCCAACGGCGGACCGGCATCAGGAAGGTCGAGGATTGGAACCAGGACCGCCAAATAGATGCGTTGGTTCTGGTCGTCACGGAAAAAGTCTTG
The DNA here is from genome assembly GCA_964464245.1 of uncultured bacterium. GTDB lineage: Bacteria > Caldisericota > JANLFM01 > JANLFM01 > JANLFM01 > JAPLHV01. The sequence goes on along the minus strand of CAYXFH010000058.1, from coordinate 3,386 downwards.
AAAAGTCACCGCTCCACTTTCTAATACTTCGGGCGTACGCTGAGAAATAACGGAGGCAACTCTTTCCGGCCGAAGAGGGATCGAGAGCCGTTCGATGCCCTGGGGATCAAGCAGGAAGGCCCGGTCATATTGCCCATAGGCCAGCGCTTTGCTCAACCAACTCTCCAATTCCCTCTGCGCTTCGAGGTCTGTCGGTTGATAATAATAGCGTCCGACCAGGGTAGAAAAAGCAGTGTTGCGGAAGAAGATGCCTCCGTCTCCCAAGCGCTCCTTGCGCCATTGCGCTAACTCGGCCACCTTCAGGTCTCCCACAGCGGCTAACTGTTTCTCCACTTCTTGGCGATGGCTGGTCTCGTAGCCGTGGTAGTAGAGATAACCGGCGCTGACGATCCCCACTGAGAGTAGAACAAAAATGACAATCAGGCCAACAGGTAGGCGTTGTTTTGGGAGGGATACGCGGGTCACTTCGTTGATCTCATTGCAGTTGGCCCGTAATCCAGCCCAGCGGCGCTTTCAATATTGCCATGGATAGAAATCCGATGTTCCGCCTTGACCATTCCTCTTTTAAGTATACAGGAAGGGAACAGAAGGGGTCACATCTTCATATGTCATTCTTTTGGTTCCTTTTCATTTCTAACAGGTTCCCTCCCGGCTTGTGACAGCATCTTCAGACCAGCATCCCTTTAATAAGCTCCAGGTTGTGTACCTCATCCTTCTTTACCCACTCGGTTTGAGAAAGATGTGATTATTTTGATGACATATGAAGATGTGACCCCATATCTCCCACGAGAGCGCTTGCGGTACAATTGAGTTGAGCCGACTCGGCACTTTCTTTCCAACTCATCCTGTTCGTCTCCCCTCTGATGGCATCCTCAGTACACACACGGAGGTGTGCAATGGGAAAGCAGAAACGGTGGATCATTGCGGGACAAGCAGCCGCAGGCTGTTTGGCCCTGATCCTAGCTCTCAGTATCGGCGTGCCGCCAGGGACGCTTGGCCAAGAAGCCGCCCCCAACAGCGTGCCGGCGGAACGGCCCTCGCTCTCCCCCATTAACCCGGAGTTGCTGCGCTACCAGGAAGAACGGCAAGCCGGCCAAACGCAAGGGAAAGATGGGATGGAAGTGAATTACGGTCTGATCCCCCCCTCCATCGACACTTCCTACATGAAGGGAATTCAGATCTTCTCCGACCCGAAGAGTGTGCCGGCTTTGGCCTATGCCTCCAGCTACGACCTTCGCAGCGAGGGTCGGGTCACTTCGATGAAGAACCAGAACCCCTATGGCGCCTGCTGGGCTTTCGCCACCTTCGGCTCGCTGGAGTCCTGGCTGATGCCGGGGGAGAACCTGGACTTCTCCGAAGATGTCCTTGTCGCCACCTCCGGCTACGACTCCAACTATGCTCCTTTCCCAGCCTCTTACGATTGGGGGGGAAACTACGTCATGTCCATCGCTCAGATGGCCCGCTGGGCAGGTCCGGCCGACGAACCGGACGCTCCCTATCCCTCCGGCCCCAGCCTTCCTCCCCCCTGCATCTCCCAGAAGCACGTCCAACAGATGCTCGTTTTCCCGCCCCGCGCCTCGGCCCTGGACAACCTGAACATCAAGGGGGCAGTTACCAGCCTGGGCGGCGTCTACACGCACATGTACTGGAACGGCGCCTACTTCGATGATGAACATGATGCCTATTACTACGATGGTTCGCACGGCATCAACCATGCCGTCACCATCATCGGTTGGGACGATGCTTTCGACCGGGACAACTTCGCCGGCTCGGACAGTGGCCTGCCGCCCGGCGACGGGGCTTTCCTGGTTAAGAATAGCTGGGGCGCCTCGTTCGGCGATGCGGGGTACTTCTGGGCATCCTACTACGACAGCAACTTCGACGTGGCCGTGGTCTTCTCTTCTGCGGAGGACACCGCCAACTATGACCGGAACTATCAATACGACCCACTGGGGAATACCCTCAACCTCGGTTACGGTCGGGAATACGCCTGGATGGCCAACGTCTTCACGGTGTATTACGGCGAGGCGCTGGAACTGGCGGCAGTCAGTTTCTACGCCAATGCCCCGGGCACAACCTATCAGGTCTACATCAATCCCAATTTCAGCGGCGCCGACTATCGGGGCATCCTGCGTGAGTCCGGCGCCCTTGCCGTCGCCGGCTACTACACCGTGCCCCTGGATCCCATCGTGACAGCGCCCGTCGTTCCCGGGCAACGCTTTTCGGTGGCGGTGCGGCTCTCCACGCCGGGATACACTTATCCCCTGCCGATCGAGTTCCCCTCCGAAGCGGTCGGCTCCAGTCACGCTACGGCCAGTCCCGGGCAAAGTTTCATCAGTGCAGACGGGACCGTTTGGGAAGACCTCACCAGCCAGACCGACTTCGACCCAGCCATGGCCAACAGCAACGTCTGCCTGAAAGCGTTCACCCAACGTCCGGCCACCCTCTCTCTGCAGCGGCCCAACGGTGGGGAAACCTTGGATTCCGACCTGCCCACGAATATCCTCTGGAACTCCAGCGGGACCAGCGACAACTTGAAGGTGGAGGTCAACCGCGATTACCCCGACCTGCCCTGGGAATCGTTGTGGGTTACCCCGGCAGCGACCGGCAGCGCAGCCTGGACCCCCGGCTTGACTCCCTCCAGCCACTATCGCATCCGCTTGTCCAGCCTAAACAACGGCCATTTGACGGATAAATCCAGCCGAGACTTCACCATCTCCCGCGCCATCAGCCTTCAGCTCCTTGGACCCAACGGAGGCGAGGAGTGGATCACCGGCCAAAACCGAGAGATCACCTGGACCTCCACCCACGCCGGCTCCTTGGTGCGCGTTGAGCTAACCCGCAGCTACCCGGAGGGTCCATGGGAAACTCTCTTCGCCGCCACCGCCAACGATGGAGAAACGCAGTGGACAGTAACCGGCTCCCCTTCCTCGCGTTGCCGCGTGCGGGTCAGCAGCGCCAGCGAGCCGGCTGCTTTGGATACCTCTTCCGCTAACTTCCGCATCCTCCAAGACGAGAACTGGGCGCTCACCAACCTGCATGAATGGGGGGTGGAGAGCCTGGCAAGCCCGCCCGGCGCTCCTCTGACGATCTTCGCCGGGACCAATGGCGGCGGGGTCTTCCGTTCCTTGAACGGTGGAGAGAAATGGGGGCAGCTCAACAAAGGGCTGAATTGCCTCCGTGTCCTCTCTCTGGCAGCCGGAAGCGGGTTGACCGCTTTCCTTTTCGCCGGGACAGCCACAGGTGGCGTCTATCGCTCGGCCAACGGAGGGGAAAATTGGAGTTCGGCCAATACCGGCTTTTCCTTCGCTGATTGGGCTATCAACGCCTTGGCAGTCAGCGGGGGGAAGGGGAATGTGGTTTTGGCCGGCACTCGCACCGGCGGC
>CAYXFH010000057.1:0-26493 GCA_964464245.1 uncultured bacterium | reverse complement strand
TCCACTCGAGATACCTCCTTGAAGGTCATTGTCGCTCCTCTTTTCGAGAGTTTGCGACAAGGGTAATTCAGTGGCTTCCCGGGTGGGTCATAGACCCTGGTTAAGTGGTCTATAGTTCTTGGTTAAAAGCCCTAAAAGTGGTCTATAGTTCTTGGTTAATCACACGTCCTAAGAGCAGCGAAGGATCGGATCTTGTGGGCGAAATCGAGAAGATCATTGAAAGACGAGAGAATCTCGAGTGCCGGGAAGGCCGAGAAAAGTAGGAAAATAAATCTGTCCCCTTTTTCCTTGGGATTCTGCCCAAGCCAAACGAAGGCACATGCCCTGGCTCGCGACTAGGTGAAAGAATACAGCTTGCTCTCCCCTACTCCGTCGGCAGGCAAACCCATGGAGTATGGGAGCAGATATTCCAAATTTACAGGTCCATCCGTCCGGATGTATAATGCTCTCCGCAGCGCGCCCATAGCTCAATTGGATAGAGCGACAGACTACGGATCTGTAGGTTGCGAGTTCGACTCTTGCTGGGCGCGCCAAGTCATTGATTGATAAGCGGGGCCTTCGATGAGAGTTGCACAAGTGAGCATTCCATCTGCCCTACGCCGCAAGGCGATGAATTTGATCCTATTCCTGGGCCTTGTCTCTCTCTTTGCTGATATTACCTACGAGGGAGCGCATAGCATCATCGGCCCGTACCTAGGCTCACTTGGCGCCACTGCTGCGGTAGTGGGGTTCGCTTGCGGGCTTGGAGACTTCGTAGGGTATGCCCTGCGCTTCCTCTTCGCTGCCATCTCCGACAGGACCGGCCACTATTGGACCCTTACTTTCCTCGGTTATATCCTAAACCTCGTCGCCGTCCCGATGCTCGCTTTGGCCGGCAATTGGCAAATCGCCGTGACTCTCTTGGTGCTGGAACGCTTTGGCAAAGCGATTCGCACTCCACCCCGAGATTCGCTGCTCGCTTTCGCCACCACGAAGGTAAGGCGCGGCTGGGGCTTGGGTATCCATGAGGCGATGGATCAGATAGGAGCCATCCTGGGGCCACTGATCATTTCCTTGGTGCTTTACCTGAAGCTCGGTTACTCTCAAGGACTTGCTTTGTTGGCTATCCCGGCAGGCCTGGCCATTGCCTGCCTGGTAATCGCCCGGGTCAACTTCCCCGCACCTGGCTCGACGAAGGGCGTATCTGCTTTGATCGGCGAGAGGGCGGGAAATCGCCGCTCTACCTTCTGGCTTTACACGCTTTTTATTGCTTTTGCCGTGGCCGGGTGCGCCAATTTCGCGCTGATCTCCTACCACTTCAGTGTGACTTCTCTCGTACCCGAAGTGCAGATCCTGATTTTTTTCGCCATCGCCATGGGGCTGGAGGGGCTTTGCGTTCTGATTGTCGGCCGCCTGTACGATCGAGTGGGGATGCGCATGTTGCTCCTTATTCCCCTTTTCACCGTCCCTATTCCCTTTTTGGCCTTCTCTTCCTCCTATTTCTTAGCCATCCTCAGCATTGTCTTGTGGGGAGCAGTGATGGGGATCCAGGAGGCCATTATGCGAGTGGCGATCGCCGACCTTATCCAGATCTCCAAGCGAGGCGCTAGTTATGGTATCTTCAACCTTGTGTTCGGACTAGCCCTTCTCTTTGGAAGCTCTAGTATGGGCCTTCTCTATGGGCAGAGCGTTTTATACCTCTGCTTATTCGTGCTGGCAATGGAAGTTCTCTCTCTCCCCTTCATCCTGGCCATTCTCCACCAGAGTCCGAAGCATGCACGCTAAGAGAAGCGGGAAAATGCCACCCCTGCGCCGGGTAGAGCGGGCTCTCCCCCAAGAACAAGCGCTTCAGATCTTGGAAGGCGGCGAGATAGGCGTTCTGGCGACCTCGGATGCGGCAGGGATCCCCCTCGCCACTCCTCTCAATTACGTCTGCTGGAATGGAGCGATTTACTTCCATTGCGCCCTGGTGGGTCAAAAATTAGAGAACTTGCGTGTTAATGCGCACGTCTCCTTTTGTGTAGTTGGCGCTGCCAGGATATTGCCGGAAACCCTCTCCACCGCTTACCGGTCCGTGATCGTGCAAGGCCGCGCTGGTCTGGTCGAGGGAGAAGAGAAGCGGCAGGCTTTGGCTGCCCTGCTGCGGAGGTTTGGAAATCCAGGCGCTTCACTCGGCGAAGAATGCCTCGGCGACGCGATCGATCGAACTGCCGTGGTGCGCATTTCCATTGACGATCTATGCGGCAAAGGAGCGCACCTTGAGGCGTTACCGAAAAAATGACGAGAGCGTTCTTCCTCCTGGTGGCGTGGTAAAGGGAAAGTCAGGCGAAACTCAGATGAAGAGCGACGATTATTGGATGGGTTTCGCGTTGCGGGAAGCTCGGCGGGCGCTGCCCGATGATGTCCCGGTCGGTGCGGTGGTGGTGCATGAGGGCATTCTCCTCGCCCGGGGTCGCAACCGCCGCGAACAGCGCCAAGACCCCAGCCTGCACGCGGAGATCGATGCCATTCGAAGAGCCGCGCGCAAATTGAAGCGCTGGCATTTGGATCGTTGCACCCTCTATGTCACACTGGAGCCGTGCCTGATGTGTGCCGGTGCGGTCCTCTTGGCCCGTATGGAGCGAGTTGTCTTTGGAGCCCTCGACCTAAAAGGCGGCGCATTGGGCAGTGTCCTCGACATTCATGACCAACCTGGCTTCAATCACCGTTTTCAGATCGAGGGCGGCGTCCTGGAGGAGGAATGTGCTACAATCCTGCAGGATTTTTTCCGCTCGCGGAGAGGTGGCTGAGCGGTTGAAAGCGACGGTCTCGAAAACCGTTAAGCCTCATACGGGGCTTCAAGGGTTCAAATCCCTTCCTCTCCGCCAATTACCACAAACCCTCTCCCGGCCAGTGGCGGGTTTCAAACCACGCTATCTTTGGCTGGTCATCACTCAAGTCCTCTTGATCATATTTTCCCCTATTTCTCAGAATTTGGCGGGTTCGGATCGGCGCTGGTGGTTCTGCTGGAGACGCTCATCCCCATCGCCATCAGCTTGGCTTTCGTGCGCGAACGGAAGAGATTCCGTTGGGTAGCGGCTATGGCTTTCTGCTTCATTCTCGTCGATTGGATCGCCTGGTTCATAACTGGCAACCCCCTTTCTTCGACTCGTTTCCCCTGCTCTGGGGGCGCTCTTCTTCCTCTTTGCCATTGTCTTGATACTGCGGCATATCCTGACCCAGAAATCGGTGACGGCAAATACTTTACTTGGCGGGATTTCCGTCTATTTCCTCTTGGGCAACCTCTGGGCCTTCTTCTACACGCTGATCGAACGCCTCAGTCCCCACTCCTTCTCCAGCGCCCACAGCATAGACCTCTTCTACCTGAGTTTCGTCGCGCTTACCAGCGCTGGCTACGGCGACGTGATCGCAGTGACTGCCGTCGCTCGCTCCGCCGTGATCCTGGAATCAGTTACTGGCGTGCTCTTTGTGGCCGTGCTGGTCGGTCGGTTGGTGGGGATGCACATCTCCCAGCGAGGGGAGTTAATGGAACCGGCAGACTCGTCCAGGCTGAGAAGCATCGGGAGAAAACCGTCCTTCATGAGAAAGGGTGGACGCTCTTTTCCGAACCAAATAAGTCGCCGGCGGGCATGCTCAGAAGGATCAATTCCTCGCACAAAAGCGCCAGAGGATCAAGCACCCGATCAAATAGAGGCCGGCCGCGCCAAGAAAAAGCCAGGAGAAGCCGAATCGCTGCATGACTAGACCAGCCAGGGGGGCGGTAAAAGCCCAGGCAAGGGTGCGGATAGAGGTCAAGAGGGCGGCGAAGCGAGCTCTGCCTGCCTCGGGAACCAACTCCATGGAATACTGGTCCAAGAGAGGTTGCCCTAAATTGACCATCGCCTGGCGGGAGATAAAGGCTCCGATCAGCAAAGCCGGTTGGCGGACGAAAGCCAATGAGACGAGGAAGGGAATCGATGCCAGAAGAGTGCCGATGACCCCACGAATCTTTCCCAACCACCGCGCCAAGAGTGGAGCGAGCGGGGTCATCACGACATTGACGGCAGAGCCGAGGGTGAAGACAAGGCCGATCTCGCCGGTTGAAAACTGACGGCCGGAGAAGAATAGGTTGAGGAATGGTACGAAGGATCCAGCTCCTAAGCTGATGATCAACATTGCCAGTAGAAACATCCAGGCGCTTTTGGGGAACCTCAAACGACTTTCCGGGGTCTTTCCAGAGGGAAGACGCTGGTGATGGTAGGACTTCAGGAAGAGGAAAGGGATCGCTGCTAGGGAGAACAATATCGCAGCGACCGCAAGGCCGGCGCGCAAGCCCTCCAATTCCCCAGCCAGCCCCAAGAAGCCGCCCAGCCAAGAAGGCAAGAAGCCGCCCACGGCATTTCCAGCCAGTCCGGTGATGTACAAAATGCCATAGTTCGTTGAGAACAGGGCAATCCGCTGCTCTGGGGAGGTGTTCTCCATCATGAAAGGGGAGGCCAGCACCATATAGACAGTGAAACTTGCTCCGATTAAAAAGGCGCTCCCCACCAGAAGCAGGGGCTCCTGAAAGAAAAGCAAGAGAAACGTAAATAGACCTTGAAGGAGGGTGAAAGAGAAAAGGGCGATCTTCCGTGGCATCCGATCATAGAGAGCCGATAGGGGCAGGGCAAGAAGGCCCCCGGCCAAGGAGATGGCGGCATTCACCCACGCGATGACCTCTTTGGATAAACCGCTCTTGGCCAGGTAAAGATTGAGCAAGAGCAAAAAGATGGCATAACCGAGGAAGCCAAGGCCATTGGAAAGGAGAAACAACCAGGCGTTTCTGCTGAAGCTAAACCCGGACCCTCTCAAAGAATCTCCCCCGGGAGGCAATCGCTTGACCAAAAGGTGAGAGCGCCCCGGGGAGGGCGCTCTCTCAGAGGGAAAAGAGGGAGATAGGACAAGGAGGAATTCCTAACTCTACCCATTTAGACGGGAATTGGGCCGTTCTGTTTACGATTGGGGATGGCTTTTCATAGAAAATATTCTCCCGGATTGCCACCTCGCCTAATACCTCTTCAGCTTACATTCGAATTTAACCGCCTCTGGGAAACAATCCGGCATGGAAGTAGAATAATGGTATATGCTGGACCAATCAACCGAAGCCGCACAACGCACTGCTACGGAATAAGGAGAGAATAGATGGCTGAAGATAACCTTTTCATGGAAGCCCTCCGTGAAATCTATGACCCGGAGATTCCCATTAACATCGTTGATCTGGGGTTGATTTACCGGATCGGCGAAAAGGATGGCAAGGTTCATGTCGACATGACCCTCACCGCGCGGGGATGCCCCATGGCTGGTTCCCTTGCTCAAGAAGTGAAGGAACGTCTGGAAAAGTTGGAGGGTGTCGAGGAGGCCACGGTACACCTGATCTGGGATCCCCCGTGGACCCCTGATCGCATCAACAAAGAAGCCCTGGAGCGTCTTTTTAACCCATCTCTGGTGGATTCGGCGACGGATCCCGCTCAACCGTGCTGACCGATCCTTCCTGCCTGCAACGAATAGGATGATGGAAGTCCCCGGTAGATCATCTTCAGTGATTTGGAGGAATCAACATCGGTCTGTTAAATACCCGATGATCGCTGAGACGATCGAGACGAATAGAATGACAAATCTCCCACGCACTGATGAAACGGAAGCCCGGCCTGCCCTATTTGACGAGCGGCCGGGCTTCCGAATAAACCGTGTGGTCTACGGCCTCTTCCTCTTGAAGCGAAGAGCTTTTCTGCGTTTTTTCAGTTTATGTTTGCTGATTTTTTTCCGGCGCTTCTTAATTACTGAGCCCATTCAAAAACCACCTATTCTTGAGAATGAATCACAGAGCGGTATTCTATCAGATTGTGCCAGTTTCTGAAAGTCCGAGTCTTCAAGCCGCTCGGCGCCAATAATCGCAAGGAGTCATTATGATATTTCGTCTAGGCAAGATCAAGGGGATTCAAATCGGTGTCCATTTTTCCTGGATCCCAGTCTTCTTGCTCTTCACGTGGGGGGCAGTGGCTTTCTTCCGTGAATTTCTTCCTGGGCTTAGTGAGGCGGGATATTGGGGGACAAGTGCGCTTGCCACCATTCTCCTCTTCTTCGGTGTATTCTGGCACGAGATTTGCCACGCTTTGGTGGCCCTGCGCAAAGGTGTTCCGGTGAAGTCCATCACGCTCTACATCTTCGGAGGAGTTGCTGAGATGGAGTCTGAGTTTACACGCCCAAGTGACGAGCTGTGGATCGCCGCCGCAGGCCCCGTGGCCTCTCTGCTTCTAGCTGGCCTTTGCTTCGGCATTGCTTGGATCAGCCGTTCCCTCCCCTACCCAACGGTTCTTTTCAGCTATCTGGGCAACATCAATCTGCTGTTGGCCCTTTTCAACTTGATCCCTGCTTTTCCCCTGGATGGCGGCCGCATCTTGCGTGCCATGCTGTGGCAATGGAAGAAGGACTTACGGCAGGCCACGCGCATTGCCGCAAAAGCCGGGGTGTTCATTTCCTACTTGCTCTTTCTCTTGGGCTTCGTATCGATCGTCCTCTGGGGAGATCTTTTCGGAGGGCTTTGGTGGATCATCCTCGGATGGTTCCTACAGGGAGCGGCCGGTTCAGGCTACCAGCAATTGGTAGTCAAACAAGCCTTAGAGAACTGGCCTGTCCGCGCTATCATGAGCCAAGAGATCCCCAGCGTGCCACCCAACCTGACCCTAGAGGAGTTGGCCAATCAATTTTTTACCGGGAAAGGGCAGGCCGCTTTTTTGGTGTCGTTATGGGGAGACCCGCAGGGGCTGGTTACGCTCAGCGACTTGAGTAAAGTCTCGCGTCAGGAGTGGCCACGAGAAGTGGTGCGGACGGTAATGACTCCCTTGGATCGTTTGGTCACAGTGGGACCGGAGGATTCGGCTTACAATGCCCTGGCCAAGATGAGCACCGCCAACATTGGCCGTCTGCCGGTGCTCGAGGACGGAAAAATCATCGGTTTGGTCTCCCGCCAAGATCTGCTCGACTCGTTGCGGGTGCGCGCTCAAATGATGGGAACCAGAGACAACGGGCCAAACCAATCCTCAAGCCATCGCCAATGAAGGATTCTGGTCAGATTTGCTTTCAGTATGGGTAGAACATGCTGCCGCAGGCTGTCTAGTGTGCTTATACTGAAAGGTCTAACTTGATGAAGAAAGAGGAGGCTATCATGAAGCTGGAGTATCCGATTACCTTTTTCTACTACAAAGATTTGCGGGAAGTGATCTCCTTCTATGAAGAAACTCTGGGGATGCGCTTGGCTATCGACCAGGGTTTTTGTCGTATTTATGCCATCAATGAGCGGGCTGGCTTTGGCATCGTGGATGAGTTGCGCGGCAGCTTGAAAGCCTCGCCGGACAAACCGGTTCTCCTTACCTTGGTCGTCGATGACGTCGACGCCTGGTACGCCTTTCTTCAGAAGCGCTCCGTGGCAGGCTTGACCCCTCCCGTTCTGCACCGGGAGATTGGGGTGTACGGCTTTTTCTTTCAGGATCCAGCAGGGTACAAGATCGAAATGCAATGCTTCCTGGGCGCCGGTTCCACCCTTCCCCAAGCAGCTCAGTCGGCCAAACGCTGACTGACTCCTCGATGGGATGGACAGATAGAAATGGCGGGGTTGTCACGCCCCGCCATTGAAGAGGAGGAAAGAGAGGAATCCAAGCCTTGCGCCCGGCGAGAGGATCCGTGTTACTTGATTGCCTGGTACCAGTTCTCCGGGTACTCGTCGGCGCGGTTATCGGCAGAGGGAGCGAGCACGTCAATGCCCAGGATCTCGGTGATGAAGCATTCCACTACCCCTTTCACGATGGACCCTTGCTCCAGGTGGCCGCTCGAGGTGGGGACGTTCCAGGCTCCGCCGATGACGGCATGGATAGCTGGGAACGGCTCTTCTTTGCCGTCTTTTCCGGGGCGAGGATGAATCACGCCACCCATGGCGCCGACCATTGAGAGGTTCTCGAAAGTGGCGGGCGCTTCCCAATGCCAGTTGGTTGGATCATTCTTATCCGGGATCCACATCAGCAGGCGGGCTGGCTGGAGTCCACCCATGAAGGCAGCGTGGATTTTGGCGAAACGAACATTGTGATCCTTGGCAAATTGCTGCACGGCCAGGAAGACGTCCGCCCCAGTGGTCAATCGAATGATCCATTCGCGGCCACGCTGTGCTTCAACAACATGGTACTCAGTATTTGATTCTGAATCCAGTTCCCATTTCTGCATAGCAATACTCCTTTGTGTTTTTATTCGATTGGAACATGCTGCCACAGGCTATCAAGTGATCAAGTGGTTTAGTGATCAAGTGGTTTAGTGATTTAGTAATTACTTACCCACTTACCCACTTAACTACTTAATTACTTAATTACTCATGCTGCCGCAGGCTGTTTTGGCGGCAGGCTGTTTTATTGATCTGTCACGTAGACGTACCCCTCCATCACTTTGACGGCAGCTCCACCCAGGCGGATAGCGGAGATGTTTTGGGGGGTTCCCTGAAACTCAAACACGCCATACCCCGAGCGTCCGATGATGTGCCCCTGCTCCAATTGCAGAGTTGGCACCAGTTTCAGGCCATAGTGGATTACGTACGCGCCCATGCAGCCGGAAGCTGATCCGGTGAAGGGGTCTTCCGAGGCGCCGCGGGGGTCAACCAAGCGAGCATGGGTGTCTGCCTCTGGGCTGAACCCACCCAGGGTGAAAAGGAAGATGGCGTCCACCCCAGCGCGCTCGACCAGACGCACAGCTCGAGGGCGATCTGTTTCCAGCCTCTTCAGAGCCTCTAAATCACGGACGGGAACAATCAGGAATGGAACTCCGGTGGAAACCACCTGGGGCAGGCAATCCTCGCGTAAATCTTTCGCAGCCAGGCCGAAGCATGGAGCAACCTCCTCCGGAGCAAACTGCAGGCCGAAGGTGGGTGTTTTTTGAGTCATAATCATACGTACCGGCCAACCATTCCGCACCTCAATTTCCACCGGCAGGACACCGATGTTGAACTCTAGCTCTAGTCGCGTGAACGGTTCCACCAGGGCGATCGTTCCAGATTCAGCCAGCATGAAGGAAGTGGCGATAGTGGGGTGCCCGGCGAAGGGGATCTCATAACGAGGGGTGAAGTAGCGCACGCGGAAATCAGCTACAAGAGAGGGGAAAACGAAGGCGGTCTCGGAGAGGTTCGTCTCCCGGGCGATAGCCTGCATCTGGTCCGGGGATAAGCCGTCCGCCTGGGGCAAAATCATGCAGGGGTTGCCCTGGAAGCGCTCGGTGGTGAAAGCGTCGATGGTGATGGTGCGATAGCGGCGCAGCATCCTCTATCTAGCCCCCGGCAGGGTGTTCCGGCCAGTCACCAGGGCGATCAGGGCCATGCGTGCGTAGATCCCGTTTTTCACTTGACGGAAATAGGCTGCGCCGGCGAAGTCGTCCACATCAGTGGTGATCTCGCTGACTCTCGGCAGAGGATGAAGGATGGTCAAGCCCGGTTTTGCCTGGTCGACCAAGGCTCGGTCAAGGATGAAAGCATTCTTCAGGGCATCATATTGAGCGGGGTCGGCAAAGCGCTCTCTTTGAATGCGCGTCATATAGACAACATCAGCCTGACGCAGTGCGCCTGGGAGATCCTCCGTCTCCTCGATGGCGATGCCGTGCTCTCGCAAGCCGGCGCTGATCTCGCTCGGCATCTGCAACAAACTTGGCGCGACGAAGAGCAAACGGGTATGGTAGTGCTTCAGCAGTTCAACCAGCGCATGCACCGTGCGACCGTGCTTGAGATCTCCGACCAGAGCGACGGTGAGGCCGTCCAAGGCGCCCTTCTCACTCTTGATGGTCAACATATCCAGCAAAGCTTGGGTGGGATGCTGGCCGGCGCCGTCCCCTCCGTTGAGGATTGGGACAGTGGCCACTTGGGCTGCTAGGTCGGCTGAGCCGATCTGCGGGTGCCGCATGGCGATCACATCGACATATTGGCAGACGGTGAGGATGGTGTCCTGCAGCGTTTCTCCCTTGGCGGCAGAGGAGGTGGAGGCTTCCGAAAAGCCGATCACCGACCCCCCCAAGCGCTCCATCGCCGATTCAAAGGAAAGGCGAGTGCGGGTTGAAGGCTCGAAGAAGAGCGTTCCCAAGATATACCCCTTCATCAAGTCCAAGGAAGGCTTCTCTTTCAGCTCCTCGCGGAATCCTTCTGCAACCTCCAGAACCCTCTCGATCTCGGCTTTGCTGAACTGCTTACCGCTCGTAATATGTTTGCCTTTCAAAGATACGATCATGGTGTTCCTCCTTGTGCCAACCCGCGCACGATTTCGGCGAGGGATTGGATACCGCTTCGAATCTCATCGGGGCTAAGGGCGCAGAAGGGCAAGCGAACGAAACGATCACCCGCTCCATTGGCGTAGAAACCTCTCCCGTCGCTGAGTATCAGCCCGACTTCCTTTCCCTTGGCCAGAAGGGCGTCAGCCCGGATCTCGCTTCTCAAGGTCAGGCCGACGAAGAAACCTCCCTGTGGGTGTACCCAATCAGCCAAGTCGCTCATCTCTTCCTGCAAAACGCCCAGCATTGCTTCCAATCGCGGACCGTAGAGCTCTTGCAATCGTTGCACTTGGTGATCCAGCCAGCCATGGGCGAGAAAGCGGTAGACCAAAGCTTGGCTAAGCAACGAGGGTGTGATGTAGGTGTCTTCAGCCACTTTGGCCAGTCGATTGATCTGCTCCAAAGGGCCGAACGCTGTTCCCACTCGCAGCCCGGGGCTGAGCAGCTTGCTGAAAGAGGAGAGCTGAATGGTCTGCTCCGGCGCAAATGAGCGGAGAGTGGGGAGATCCACCCCCTGGTAGCGCAGTCGACGATAGGGGATGTCCTCCACCAGCAAACAACCATGTTCCACGGCCCAAGCGGCAAGAGCTTGCCGTTTGGAAAGGGAAAGGGTCGCCCCGGAGGGGTTTTGGAAATCGGGGATCACATAGAAGAGCGCCGGATTGCTCCGCCGGCCCAATTCCACCAGCGCTTCCAAATTGATCCCGTCCTCTTCCATCGGCACTCCCACCACCTTGCAGCCAGCCCTGCGAAAGACGGTCACGGCTCGGTCATAGGAGGGTTGCTCGACCAGGACGGCAGCGCCATCCGGAGCGTAGGCGGTGGCAATGAAATCGAGGATCTGCAAAGCTCCATGGCTAATGAGGATTTGGTCCGGGCTTCCACCATTGGTCTCTGCTACCCATTCCCGTAGAAGCGGAAATCCTCGAGAGCCGGCATAGGGCAGAATGGCGTCATGGTCATGGGTCATTGCCTCCTGCGCACACAGGCTTAACTCTTCCAAGGGAAAAGCGGTGTGATCAGGGACGCCGCGGGTGAATGCAATCATTGTTACTTCCTTTCTGAGCAGAATCTGCCCACCTCCGGTCAGCGAAGCTCAAGAGGGTCGACCCGGCCAGCCTGGGTCGGGTAGAAACGAGCATTTCCAGGCGGGAGGACTACTTGCCCATCGACCAGCAGTTCATGGCCGCGCTGCATGCTGAAAACCGGTTGTCCCAGCACCTCGCGCCCGTGGAAGAGCGTATACCCGACGTGAGTGTGCATCTCCTGATGCGTTATCGTGTGTTGACGGGAGGGGTCAAAGAGAACCAGGTCGGCATCCGAGCCTGGGGCGATGAGTCCCTTTTGCGGGTAGAGGCCAAACACCTTGGCTGGATTGGCCGAGAGGATCTTGACCAAGCGAGGCAAGGAGATCCACCCCTTGTTGATCCCCTCGTCATAGATCAGCGTCAGGACGGTCTCGCACTCCGGCGAGCCATAAGGAGCACGGGTGAAATCATCCTCCAACCCCTTGGCCTTGGCGGCGTGATCCGAGCCGATCAGGTCAATGGCGCCATCTGCCACGCCTTGCCAGAGAGCCAAGCGATCCTTCTCGGTGCGGATCGGGGGACCGACCTTGGCCAACGCTCCGAAGCGCTGGTAGACATCATGATTCAAGCAGAGGTATTGCGGGCAGGTCTCTGCATAGAGACGCATTCCCTCGCCCTTCAAGCGGCGGACTACCTCCATATTCAGCCCTGCCGAGTTGTGTACCACGTAGAGCGGGCACCCAGCTACTTGAGCGATCTGCGCGGCGCGGTTGACAGCCTCTGCCTCCAGCCTGTCCGGATTGGTCATCAGGAAGACTTCCTTCTGGGAACGCCCCTCCTTGACTAAGTATTTGTCCTCCAAATAGTCGTTGGCCAATCCATTCTCAGCATGCACCATCAGCAACCCGCCGGATTCGGCAAGGATGTCGGCGGCAGCCATTAACCAATAGTCATCGGTCATCCACTTCAGCTTGGCATAGGCCATGAAGATCTTCCCGGAGGTCACACCCAGCTTGAACATCTCGGGAATGAGGGGGATTTGATTGGGTGCATCAAAAAAACCGGCATGCAGGCTGAAATCCAGTACTGAATGTGCCAAGCCCTGCTCTTTGAACCACTGGATCGTCTCCAGCATCGCCTGCCCCGGCTTGACATAGGCGTAGTGAATCATGTGCGTGGTCCCACCGTATGCGGCAGCCAGCGCTGTATTGTCGATGAGATCTTCGTAGACCGGGTGGCTATGCGGGTCGATGATCCCGGGGAAGACCAGCAGACCACCGGCATCTCGGCTCTTCTTTCCCTCGCGGGGATCAATGGTGGCGGTCACGGCGGCGATCTTCTCTCCTCGTACGCCTACATCGGCCCTCTGCACGCCGTTCTCGTTCACCACAAGTCCGCCGTGGATCACGTAATCATACATTCACTCGTTCGCTCCTTTCGGCAGGGGCATTACGGGACACGCTGCCGCGAGCTGTCTAGCTGCCGCGAGCTGTCTAGCATCCGGCAATGCACTCGATCTCGACCAACGCCTCAGGGTCAGGAACGGCAGAGACCTCAACACAGCTGCGTGCAGGGTAGTCCTCTGCAAAGAAGGAGCAATAGGCCTCATTCATCTTCTTAAAGAGCTTCATGTCGGTCAAAAAAATGGTGACTTTCAGCACACGCTCCAGCGAACTTCCGGCCAGCTCCAACTGATGGCGAATGTTCTCCATGGCCTGGCGGGTCTGGGCTTCAATGTCTCCTGTGACAATCTCGCCGGTGGTATGATTGCGTCCGACGATGCCGGAGACGAAAACAAAGGGTCCGAATGTAACTGCCAGGGAGAAAGGCAGGTTCGGTGATAAGGGCTTTGAGACGATACCTCGGTGATGTTTGCAGCTTTCGCTCATTTCGACCTCGCTTTCATTGAACCAGTTCTTGGTATTTAACTGCATCAATATTACGGCTGGTGAGGATGATCACTGTCTTCTGGCCGTTTAACTCAACCTTCCCGGCTAATATGGCGGCCAAGCCAACCGCGGCAGCTGCCTCTACCATCAAGTGCTCTTCTTTTTGGAGCAGTTTCATGGCAGGCACGATCTCCTGATCGGAGACCAGTGCCACCCGCTCGATTAATTCCCGGCTGATCGAGAAAGGCAATCCCCCGAATCCTCCCAGCAAACCGTCCGCGATGGACTTCTGGGTCTCGATTCGCTCATGCGCTACTCCATCCCGCAAGGATAGGAAAGCGCCTGGCGCCGCCTCCGGTTCCACACCCAGGATGTGGACCCCGGGACTGTAGGCTTTGACAGCGGCTGCGATCCCGGAGATCAACCCACCCCCACCGATGGGGACCACGATCCTCTCGACATCC
Organism: uncultured bacterium; assembly: GCA_964464245.1. Classification (GTDB taxonomy): domain Bacteria; phylum Caldisericota; class JANLFM01; order JANLFM01; family JANLFM01; genus JAPLHV01. Next base: position 12,828 of record CAYXFH010000057.1, on the reverse strand, counting down.
GGCAAATCCTCCAATATCTCCAGTCCGATGGTTCCCTGGCCGGCGATGATCCAAGGATGCGCGTGGGAATGGACGTAGGTAGCGCCGGTTGCTGCAACAAATGTCTGCGCCTGTTCATACGCTTCAGCATAGGTAACTCCGGAGAAGACAATCTCCGCGCCGAGAGCTCGCACCTTCTTCACTTTGGTGGGATCAGCCCCTAGGGGCATGAAGACACGCACGGCCGGTCTGCCAAAGAAGGTCGCGGCATAAGCCAGGGCGATACCATGATTGCCGCTGGAGGTCGTCACTAAACCACGTTGTCTTTCTTCTTGGGAAAGAGCCGCTACCATGTTGCTTGCGCCTCGAATTTTAAAGCATCCGCAGGTCTGCCAGCACTCCATCTTCAGATAGATAGGCGCCCGACATCTTTCGCTCTGGGCTGGGGAATACAACAAGGGGGTATGGCGAGCGTATGGCGCGATCCTGTGGCGCGCTTTCCAGATCTCACTGATTCGAAATTCCACTTCCTTACCCATGACCCTTCTCCTGCGGGGCAACCCCTATTTTCAAAGAGGCGGATTCACTTGCGAGGCTAGACAGCCCGCGGCAGCTTGATAGCCCGCGGCAGCGAGTCCTGACCTGGTTCCACTGTTTCTGGCTGACATTCCTTCCGGTGATGACCAGAACCGTCCTCTTTTTGGTTGCCTTTACCTGGCCGGACAAAAGTACGGCCAGGCCGACGGCTCCAGACCCTTCCACCAATACCTGCTCGCTTTTCTGCAAGAGTGCCATGGCTTGCAAGATCTCCTCTTCTTCCGCCAAGGCGACTTGCTCTAGGAAAAGAGATAAGAGCCGAAAGGTGACTGGACTAGGCCCCCCGAGCAGACCATCAGCCAAAGAAGGCTTGGTGGCGATTCGTTCCAGGCATCTTCCTTCTTGCAGAGAAAGGTAAGCGCCCGGCGCGCTGGCCGGTTCCACGCCAATGATGGAACAAGACGGCGAGCTGGCCTTGACGGCGGTTGCGATGCCGGAACAAAGACCGCCAGCGCCAATCGGGACAAGGATCTGCTCCACGTCAGGCAAGTCTTCCAGGATCTCCAAGCCGACAGTTCCGTGACCTGCCATGACTGCCGGATGGTCGTGATAGATAAGGGTTCGGCCCGTTCTTGCCGCAAAAGATTGAGCCTCTTTGAAAGCATCGGGGAGGGACTCTCCAGTAACGATGGTCTCTCCGCCCAGCGCCTGAATGCTTGTGACTTTTTCTGGATCCGCTTCGGTAGGCAGGAAAATGGTGACTGGTAGCTGAAACAAACCTCCCACATAGGCAAGGGCAATTCCCTGGTTCCCGCAAGAGGAGGCTGCCAAACCACTCTCCCCTCGCTCGGATGGGAGGGAGAGAACTCGGTTGAGCAGACCGCGAATCTTGAAACTACCGCAATGCTGCCAGCACTCCATCTTCAGATAGATGGGGGCGCCAAACCGAGCGCTTAAGTCCTGTGAATACAAGAGAGGCGTTCGCAAGATGTAGGGGTAGAGGCGGGATCGTGCTTCCCAAATGGCGATCGGCGACAAGTTCGCCTGCGGTAGCGTGTTCGCCTGCGGTAGCGTGTTCGCCTGCGGTAGCGTGTTCGCCTGCGGCAACTTGATAGCACGCGGCAGCGAGAACCTGTTCATGAATCCCTCGATGGCGGGGAATCAAAAGAAGACGGGAGAAAGCGGGCGATTCGGTCCGGTCCAATCCCCCAGCCTGACAAGCGTTCCCCCAGGCCCCAGAAAAATGCGGGACGGTAGAGGAAAATCCACGGCGCGCTCTCGACGATACATCGGTAAGCCTTTCGATAGAGCCCTTGCCTGGCTTCATCGTTCGGTGTGGCGGCGGCTTGGCCGAGCCAGGCGTCCACCTCTTGCGAGTGCCACCCTTGCCACCAGGGTCCGGGAGGGTTGGATTGGAATTTCTCCCGCAAGACTCGAGAGGAGCTAAGCGGACTGGAATCGAACAGGCAGAGGTCGCCGAAGCGCTTGGCCCGCACTTGTTCTGCGTACAGTTCCCGGGGGGAAACGTAGCGGATCTCAAGCTGGATCCGCAGCTTCGCCCATTGTCCTTTCAGGGCCACTGCCAGCCGCGGTGACTCTACCGGCTGCGAGGTAGGAGCCATCATCGTCAATGCCAAACCATCGGCATGCCCCGCCTCCGCCAGGAGCTGACGGGCGCGTTCCGGGTCGTAACCATAGGTGGGGATACTCGGGTCGAAGCCGTAATGCCAGGGCGAGAGCGGTCCACCCAAAGGGATGCCGGCGCCTCCCAGTACCGTCTTCACTAGCTCTTCACGATCGGTAGCCCAGTTCAACGCTTGGCGGACTTTGATGTCTCGAAGAGCCCCTCCCTGGAAATTACAGAAAAGGACCATGCAGAGCGACCCATTCTGGCGTAAGGTTTTTCCCTCCCCTACTCCCCTTACTGGGCGTATGCAAGAGACCAGGTCTGCTTCTTCTCGCTGCCAGGCATGCTCTCTTTTTTCGGGATCGGGTTGTTCTCGCCAAAGAAGACTGGAGATTGGAAGCTCCTCCCGATAGGAGGGGAATAACTCCATCAGGATTTCGCGCGGCCCTTGATGCTTAAGACGAAATGGCCCGCTGCCCGCCACCCCTATATCATCCCGCTCCACCGCTCTCCTGGAGAGGATGGGGATCTCCAACAAGACGCTGAGCAGATCGGCATTGGGCTCTGCCAGTGTCGTCTGGACGGATCCCTGATCCAATTCTCGCCAGCTCGCCCCTCGGAAATAGGAGGCCAAGACGCCGGTGGTTCCCAGTTCCCCACCCCTGTCTGGCGCCAAGCCTCGCTCCAGGGAAAAAAGCACATCACCAGCACTCAACGTTTGCCCATCGTGAAACCGAACACCCTGATGCAAGTGAAAAGTCCATTGCCGGGCGTCTTCGGAGATCTCCCATTGCTGTGCCAACGCCGGCACGATTCGCCCTTGAAGATCTCGCCGCACCAAAGATTCGTACATGGCCGCGCGCAGACTGAGCGTATCGGGGTCATCCGTCATTTCCTGTGGGTCCCCCTGGTGTAGGGAAGGTTGCAGGATGACGAGGGGCGTCGCGCTGCTCACTCACCCTCCGCTCGAGCGAAAAAACGCTGCAATCGATCCCGTGCGCTGGTTTCCCCATAGAGCGACATCGGCTCTTCCAGGATGCTTGCAATCACTTTCATCTCACGGAAGCCTGATCCTGTCAGGATGACGGCCACTCGTTCCCCAGGTTGAATGGTGTGCCGAGAGACGAGTTTGGAATACCCGGCCAAGGCGGCGGCGGAAGAAGGTTCTATGAAAAGTCCGTCAGCCCTGGCCACGGATTGTAATGCTTCCGTGATCTCCAGGTCATTGACCGATACAACGGCCCCGTCGCTTTGCACGATGACGGACAGCGCTTCCTCGCCATCATCCGGATAGGCATGGGCCAACTTCACAGCGATGGTCGGCTGCCCCTCGTCAAGGGTCAGAGCGAGGCGGCGCAGGTTCTTCTCGCTGGTGTCTCCATCGCGCCAAGATTGCTCCATGCTATTCAGGTGGGCCAACTCGACAGCCGCCATCTTCGGCATGCGATGGGCCAGTCCAAGGCGCTGGAGATCCTCGAAACCATGAGCGATACCGGCAAGTATCCCAGCAGAACCGCGGGGCGCCACCACCCAATCAATCTGATCCGGCTGGTCTTCCCACAGCTCGTAGGCAATCGTTTTGGAGCCCTCGTTTTGATATGGATTAACTGGGCGCAAAGTAGCGGACTGGAAGGCTCCCAGCTCGCCGGCGGCTTGCTCACAAAAACGCAGCGCCTCCCAGATAGTGCCGTCGAAGGGAAGGACCAAGGCGCCGAAGGCAACCATCGCCGCGACCCTTTCAAAGGGGGCGCCACGCGGTACGATGATCGCGCTGCGCATGCCGGCACGGGCGGCGTAGGCAGCAGTGGAGAGGCCGGCTGAGCCGGTGGAAGCGTTCATCACTCGACTGATGCCGAGTTCGCGCGCCTTGCTGATCCCTACTGACATAGCCCGGTCTTTTACTGAGCCAGTTGGATTCTGCGCTTCGTTTTTCAGCAATAGCGTGCCGTCTTCCTTGAGATTGCTGCGAACGAGAGGAGTTGAGCCTTCCCCCAGGCTTACAATGTGCTCAAGCTGATGGATCGGCAAGAGATCGCTAAATCGCCAGATAGAATGTGGCTTCTCCCGCAACTGGACATGATCCCAATCGTAACGGAAGTAAATGAGTCCCCGGCAATGGGGGCAGCGGATCAGGTAGCGATTCGAGGGGAGACTTCGACTGCAAGTGCCGCAGTAAGCCTCCACCCTCTCATGTGCGGTGGTGTCCATGATTACCCTTCTCTCTTTCGCTCAAGCCTTCCCGCCAACTGTCGCGATCGCCTTCCGGCGCGGAGGGACCCTCCTGCTGACCCCCTTGGCTTTCATCCGGCTCTCCAGGACGGCAGAGAAGCGAGCCATGGGGATTAGGATCACTAAATAGAGAGCGGTGGCTGCCACCAGCGGGGTTGGATTGGCTAGCCAGGATTGTAGTGTGATTGCGGTTTTCAACAGTTCCAGGATGGCAATCACCGAACAGATAGCAGTGTCCTTCAGCATAGCTACATAATTGGAGGATAGGGGTGGCATCACCACTCGGAGGGCTTGGGGAAGAATAATCAAACGCATCGTTTGCATAGTCGTTAATCCGAGAGCGCGCGAAGCTTCCACCTGACCGTAATGGATCGATTCAATCCCTGCCCGGAAGATCTCCGAGATGTAGGCTGAACTATTCAAGGTCAGTGTCAAGACACCTGCTACCACGCCAGAGAGAGTAATGCCCAGGTAGGGAAATGCGTAGTAAATAAGCATCATCAGTACGATGATGGGTATCGCACGAAAAAAATCGACCCAGATCGTGAGGAAGAAATTCAATACCGGGTCATGCAGATTTCGCAGTATGGCTAAAATCAAACCGAGGACAGTACCAAAAACTATCGAGAAAAAGGCAAGCTGTAGGGTTAACCAGAGACCCGCGAGCAGCTCTATCCAAGCCGATGTTGTGGAACCATAGCTACCGGTGGCGCTTAAGACTTCCCAGTTGAAAAAAGCATGAGCCAGTTTGTCCCAACGGGCGCCGGAATATTGGTAGAAGAGCCAAGCGAAAACCAACACAATCAAAACAGCAGCAATGGCCTTCATCCAATTGGGCTTTTCAATGTCGCTGAGGATGATCCCGGCCCAGAACAGGACCGCCAAAAAGTACACGGCAATCTCAATCCAAGCCAGGGCGCTCTCCGGACGGCCGAAGGGCGGCAGAAAGAAGGCAACTAATAACAACAACAGCAGGAACAACCCGCCCAAGAATTCGTAGCGTCGGAACCAAGGCACATGGCCGAACCGCTCTCGCCAGGAGGGACGTGTCTTACAATCGCCAGTTTGTGGGGATGGAACCGTTTCCGGCATCATTTCATACGATCTTGCTAAGAAAATCTTGTGTGCGGGAGTGTTGGGGATGTTTCAAGACCTCGTTCGGCGTACCTTCCTCGATGATGCAACCATCGGCCAAGACTAGAATGCGCGTCGCTGCTTCCCGGATAAAACCGATTTCGTGGCTGACGACCAGCATCGTCATTCCCTCTTTGGCTAGATTGTCCATTACATCAAGCACTTCCCGGATCATTTCCGGGTCTAGAGCGGAAGTTGGTTCATCAAAGAAAATCATGTGGGGTTGCATAGCCAATGCACGAGCAATGGCCACGCGCTGTTGTTGGCCACCGGAAAGTTGATCCGGATAAGCGTTGGCTTTCTCCTCTAACCCAACTTTCTTCAAGAGCTGGCGACCGCGCTCTTCGGCGTCCTTTTCGCTCATCCGCCGGACATGAATTGGAGCCAGCTTAATGTTCTGCAAGGCTGTTAAGTGGGGAAACAAATTGAAGCTCTGGAACACCATGCCGATCTCTGTTCGAACTTTGTTGATGTCGGTCCGAGTGGCGGTGATGTCAGTGCCCTCGATCAATATTTTCCCCGAGCTAGGCTCTTCCAATCGGTTTAAGCAGCGTAGAAAGGTGCTTTTTCCAGCTCCGGAGGGGCCGATCATCGCCACCACTTCACTTTTGTACACTTTTTGGTTGAGGCCTTTGAGCACGTGATGATCCTTGAAGTACTTATGCAAATCGATCACGTCGATCATCAACGGGCGGTCTTCACCCATTTTTTACTCCTTGTCTCCAGGTAGCCAGAGAAGCGGGTCAATGGCAACAAAACGATAATGTAGAGAAAGGCTGCTGCCACTAGGGGGGTGGGATTGGACTGCCAAATCGTATTTTGAATTCCCTTATACAATAGCTCTGGCAATCCGATAATCGTCGTTAAGGCCGTATCTTTAAGAAGACCAACCATCAAGCCAGTCGTAGGAGGAATCACCACTCGTACGGCTTGAGGCAAGATCACCAGACGCATGGTCTGCATCACGGACAGCCCAAGAGCGCGAGATGCTTCCACTTGACCGCGATGAATCGATTCGATTCCCGCGCGAATGACCTCAGCCACATAGGCGGCATAATTCAAAGAGACAGCTGCCACAGCCGAGATATAAGGATCTAAGTCAATGCCTAAAAAGGGCAGGGCATAGAAAACAAAAACCACCAGCACGATCAAGGGGATAGCGCGGAAGAAATCGATATAGATCACTAGAAAGACGTTGAGAATCGGGTTGTTTAAAGACCGCAAAACGGCAATCACCAGACCCAGGGCGAGCGATATACACATCGAGACAAAGGCCAATTTGATCGTCATCAGCAATCCCTGACCCAAATCACCCCAAAGACCTTCCATCACTTTAAGGTTGAAGAAATTAGTGGTCAGCTTATCCCATTGAGCGCCTGAATAGCGATAGAAAAAAAATCCAAGCATAAATACAAAACCGATGGCTGCCAGCGCTCGTATCCATCGCGGTTTCTCGATATCCGTAAGAACGCCTACCACAAAAAGAATCAGCAGGGCAGAAAATACACCAATCCACAACCATTGCGAAGGGGTTGGTTTTCCAAGTGGAGGCAATAATAGGAAACCGATCACCAGAAGTGCGACCAACAAGGGAATCAAGAATTCATAGCGCTTATACCAGGGTAAATGCCCAAAACGGGCGCGGTAGCGCTTGGCGAAGGATTCTCGAATAGGAGTCAGTATAGAGTTTGCCATGAAGGATTCCGGGTTGCATTCCGGGCGGAGGATCTCCGCCCGGAATGCAAAGCACGCTCCTGTTTACTTATCGGGGACGTAGGGGGTTGTGAAAACTTTTACTGTTGCGCTGTCGGGGGCTGGATCCTGGCCGAACCATTTCTTGTAGATGGCTGCCAAGGCGCCGTTCGTCTTCAGCACGTTTTCGGCTTTGGTGAATTCATCGCGCAATGCATCACCCTTGCGGAAGAAGGTAGCCTGCATGAAGGGATTGTTAGCCAGGATGGGCATCTCCAGATCAGGCTTGTCTTTGATGAAATAGAGCACTGTGGGAGAATCGCCGACCATGCCATCGATGCGGCCGGCTTGCAGATCGAGCATGCCATCCTGCAATCGATCATAGCCTTTGATTGTGAAGGGGCCATATTTCGGCATAATGTCCTTGAGCCAGGCATCGTTGGAGGAGCCGGATTCGGCGCCAAAGGTTCCATTCTTCATATCCTCCAACTTCTTCACTTTCCCGGTTTTCAATACAGCCATGCCGGTGTCCGAGACATAATAAGGATCGGCAAAATCAAATTCAGCGACGCGTTTCTTGGTGACAAAGTAGGAGGAGGAAGCCATGTCCCACTTTCCGGCCAATAACCCAGGTAGAATCCCGGACGAAGGCAGATCGGTCCATTCCCACTTAACACCCATTATCTTGCCGCAAGCTTCGACCAGCTCATATTCAAAGCCGGTTTCTTTCCCATTGTCTTTAAACACCCAGGGAACATTGCCGAAGTTGCCGGCGACTTTAATGACACGTGTCGCTGGGGCGGTCGGAGTCGGAGTAGCAGTTGGGGTGGCAGGCGTGCTGCAACCTGTCAAAAGAAGACCCGTGACTGCTAGTACTGCCATCACCATAAATAGAATTTTCTTCATTCCTCGTTTTTCCTCCTTCTTAGACTTCTCAAAGTGTGGGCTCCCCACGGAAGCCGGTCCTCACAACGATACCTTTTCAAGATCACCCCTTTCCTCGTTATTTGTACTCCTTCACGGGCGGAGGCGCGTAGAGGCCGACATGCGCATGGCGCAACTTTAGATCGGCAAAGGCTTCCGCCAACTTCAGCGCCACAGAACTAGGATCCAACACCACTACTCCCAGTTCCCGTTCCACATCTTCAGCGTACCCTGCCATCCCGGCGCAACCGAGCACGATCACTTCTGCGCCATCCTCCTCGATGGCCCGACGGGACACCTCAATGATCCGCTCTTTGGCTCGAGCTGGTTGGGCGTCGGCTTCCGCGACGGATAGGCCCAGGGCGCGAACGGAGGCCAGCTTACTCTCTAAACCGAGCTTCCGCGCTTGTTCCTGTTTGTGAGCGATACGCTGGATGCGGTTGGTGATGATGGTGAATTTGGCTCCCAGCATGCAGGCAACGTGCAATGTAGCTTCCTGGATACCGAGGACAGGGATGGTGGAGATCTCGCGGGCGGCAGTGATCCCAGGGTCCGAGAAGCAGGCGATCACTACGGCGTCGTAGCCCTCCTCATTGGCTTTCTTGATCAAGGGGAGCATTTGGGCCGAGGCGAAAACCTCGTCGTACTCGCATTCTATGGTGATTGGCCCGTGTTCCGGGCAGATCACCGACAGTTCCGTATCAGGCCGCTTGATCGGCATCAAGGCACGGCGCAGGTGCTCGGTCATGCTGGCCGAGGTGTTTGGGTTGATCACCAGGATCTTCATTGAGAGTCTCCTTCCATCAGGGCGCGACCAGCGTAGAAAGCCTTGATGTTCAATTCCAATAGCTTGGGACGGATGACTTGGGAGATCGCCTCTTCCCAGATGGAAGCGCTGGCTGGGAAGAAGTGGGAGATAGCCCCCAGCAAGACAGTGTTTACTGTCCGTGAGCTTCCGAAAGTGAGCGCGGTGGCCAGCGCGTTGACTTCATAGACATGGGCGACATTCGCTTGTAAAGTGGCTAAGATCTGTGACGGCAAAGGGTAAGCCATTTGACCGGTCGTCACGGCGATGGGGTGGATCTCCTGCGCATTGACGATCACGGTTCCCTCCAGCTTCATGTAAGGGAGGCGCCTTACGGCCTCCAAGCGCTCAAAGGCAAGCATGTAATCGATCTCACCGAGACCGACCATTGGCGCGTGCACCGGTTGATTAGACCAGCGGATGTGGGAGATGACGGATCCTCCCCGCTGCGCCAACCCCAACACGTCGGATTTCTTCACCTCATAGCCTGAGGTAAGGCCGACATTGCTGAGAATATCACTGGCCACGACGGTGCCCTGGCCACCTACCCCGCAGACGAGGAAATTGATGGCATTCATTCCGCCGCTTCCTTCCTGTCGGTTTGGCTGATCGCGCTTACCGGGCATACTTGCGCGCAAATCCCACAGCCGTTGCAAAGAACCGGATCGATCCCGCTCTTGCGGTGGTTGTTCTTGGGGTTGCGCTCCTCGATCTTAATCACTGCCGGGCAGCCAACCCGGGTGCAGGAATCGCAGGCAATGCACTTGGCTGGGTCGACGGTATAGGCTGGCTTGGGATTACGCGTCACGAAGATGCATTCCCCTTTGGCAATCAGGACGGCGGGGCCGTCCTCCCAAACCAGGCACTCCTTCAAGGCGGATTCAACATCCTTGACACGAAAGGCGTCCACCTCTTTCACCAGCTTGACGCCCATGGCCTGACACAGCTTGGCCAGGTCGACCCGCTCCACCGCATCACCCATCAGGTTATGGGTCATTCCGGGGTGGTCCTGATGGCCGGTCATGGCAGTGGTGGCGTTATCCATGATCAGAATCACGCCAGTACCACGGTTGTGAACCATGTCCAGCAAGGGAGCCATCCCGGCATGGAAGAAGGTTGAATCGCCGATTGTGCAGACCCCCCGTTCGGGGGATTTTGCGGCAGAGATGCCTTGCAGCTGGCCTATGCTGGAGCCCATCGAGCCCATCGTATGTTGCGCTTCGAAGGGAGGGAGGCAACCGAGGTTATAGCAGCCGATGTCACCGGTTACCGGGACTTTCATCTTATTCAACAGATAGTAACTGGAACGATGCGGACAGCCTGGGCAGAGGACGGCTGACCGGACTGGCAGTTCACCCAGGTCGATCACTCTTCGCTCCTTCCGCTCTCCTATGGGAAGTAAGCCTGCTTCGATGGCACAAAACCGCATGGTCTCGGGGAGGATCTCATCGTAAGTCGGAAAAATATCCTTGCCCCGCACTTCCAAACCCATGGCTTTTAGCTGCATCTCCAAGAAAGGCTGCAACTCCTCGATTACCACCAAGGTGCGAACCCGACTGGCGAAATGGCGAATCTTCTGTTCTGGGAGAGGGTGAACCATTCCCAGCTTGAAAAGAGAAGCGTGCGGGAAAACCTCGCGAGCGTACTCGGCGACGATGCCAGAGGAGATGATGCCCAACTCGGCCTCTCCCCAATTGACCTGGTTTATGGGCGTTTCCTCCGCCCAAGCTTGCAGATCTTTCATGCGCTGCTCGATGATCGGCCTCTTTGCTCGGGCAAAGAGCGCGTTGCAGTTATATTTGGCAATATTCCGGGGGAAAGGCTTGGCCTGTGGCGGATTGTCTACCCGTTTTCCCAGGATGACGATGGACTTGGAATGGGCGATGCGCATCCCTGAACGGACGATGAAAGGGGTATCGAACTTCTCAGCGAGATCCAGGCCGAGAACGACCATATCTTTGCTCTCTTGGGAATCAGCCGGTTCGAGCATGGGAACCTTTCCTAAGATAGCATACCAGCGGTTGTCCTGTTCATTCTGAGAGCTGAACATGCCGACATCATCGCAGACGACGACCACAAGGCCGGCTTCCAGGCCTGTGTATGGCAGGTAGAAGAGGGAGTCGGCCAACACATTCATGCCTACCGACTTGGTCGTCACCAATGCCCGCACCCCCGAATAAGCGGCTCCGGCAGCTACATCCATAGCCACTTTCTCATTGGTGGACCACTCCGCGTAGAGCACGTCTTTATAGAGATCGGCAACCACTTCCAGGATCTCGGAGCTGGGAGTGCCCGGATACCCCGTGGCCACCCCCACCCCACCTTCATACGCCCCGCGGGCGATCGCCTCGTTCCCGCTGAGCAATACTCTTTGACCTTGCACAGATATCACCTCAACTCAATTAAAGAATCCACTGCAACGACTCCCTGCTGATCCGGCAAGACCAGCAAGGGGTTGATATCGAGAGAACGGATAGCGTGACCCCAATCGGCAGCCAAGCGGCCGACTTGCACAAGGGTGTCGGAGAGAGCGGCTAAGTCGCCGCCCGGCTTTCCTCGGAACCCCTGCAAGAGAGGGGCGCCCTGGATCTCACCGATCATCTCTGCTGCCATAATGGGGGAGATTGGAGGAATTCGAAGAGAAGCATCCTTTAAAAGCTCTACCAGGACGCCCCCCATGCCGAAGGCAACGACCGGACCGTAATCCGGATCTGTGCTAATCCCGACGATCACTTCCGCAATCGCGCCGCTGATCATTTCAGCAACCAGGATCCCCTCTATGGCGGCGCCTGGAAGACGCGCCTGAACATTGGCAAGGATGCGACGGTAGGCTTGGCGCAAGGTTTCTTCATTGCTCACGGCCAGCTCCACCCCTCCGACCTCTGTTTTATGAGCAACTTGCGCAGAGTGAATCTTCAGAGCCACCGGCCATCCGACGTGAAATGCTGCCTGGAGCGCCTCTTCCTCATTACCAGCTAGCACTTCTCGAGGAGTGCGGATATGATAGGCGCGCAGCACGCGTTTTGCCTCCAACTCGCTAAGAAAGCCGTGCTTGCCTGCGAAGAACCCGGTCAAGTCCTCCTCGGGCGGACTTCCTTGCGGTTCATCGGAAGGCAGTTGACGAAGCATTCGGGCATGGTTAAAAAGGCGCCGCAATGCCACCAGGCTCTCGCGCGTCCCCTGTAACAAGGGTATTCCACCCCTCTCGATAATAGTCCGGATCGGACCATCGGATCCGGAAGAGAGGTTTGAGAAGAGTACGATGTTCTTACCGCTGCTTTGCCTGACCTGTACGGCGGCGCGAGCTACGGCAGCGTACTGTTCGCTTTGTTTGGGGGCCAATGCGCTGGTGACATCAAGTGAGACGGCTACTAGATCCACCTCCGGCTCCTTCGCCAAAACCTCCATACAGCGCGGGTAGGTCTCACTCAAGTCGCCGACCCCCCAAGCGTCGAGGGGGTTGGAGATGCTGCTGAAGGGGGGCAGCGTTGCTTCTAAAGAAAGGCGAGCATTGTCAGAGAGAGCCGGAAAGAAAAGTTTCTCCCTCTCGGAAAGATCTGCGACTAGACCGATCTCACCCCCGGAAACGGTGATCAAGCCAACACCCTCTCCTTTCGGCCAATTCTCTCGAGCGTGGAGGAAGAGTAGGGCTGATTCCAGCAGTTCATCGAGGTCATTCAACCGGACAATCCCCAGTTGGCGGAAGAGCGAGTCTTGAACGCGGTCGGAACCAGTCAAGGCGCCTGTATGGGCAAGCGTGGCTCGTTGAGCCACTGCGGAACGACCCACTTTCAGCAGAAGGATCGGCTTATTCCGCTGGCGTGACATCTTGGCGACCTGGAGCAAACGTTTGGGTTGCCGGAAGCCTTCAATGAAAGCCAGGATCACTTCGGTGGCAGGA
>CAYXFH010000056.1:0-8871 GCA_964464245.1 uncultured bacterium | reverse complement strand
TACCGCGGTAAACTGGCCGGAGCCTTTGTTTACGTAGCTGACGCGATCGGAACCTACTTGCCACATGAAATTCTGGTCAGTGGAGGCAAGCGTGATGATGTTGATCAGGCCGCCATAGCAAATTGGTTTCGTCGACAGGTCAATGGTGTAGACATTGCGGGGAGGGCCGTAGGGTGTTGAATCGCTCTGGGAAGAGTCAAAATGGGTGATGCCGTACAGGGGAGATGACAAGTACGGGTTGGTAACCGGTCCGCTCTTCACCGAAGTGTTCCCGCCCCCGCTCGACGAACAACCAGCCAACGCCAAGAGCAAGATTGATAAAGTATAGCTTCTGACGAATTGAAGTATAGGAAGGCTGGTTGTGCTCGTCAAGAAATATTCCACACCGAAAAACAAGGTTGGGCGATACGTGATGCCTGGATGGAGTTCTCCGGGGAGCATGGGCATTCCGGCAAAAGCAATCGCCCTTCGTTGCTGAGTATTGGAAGGTTTCGGCAGGTATGCCTGCCATCATTACTGGCCCAGGTAATCCTTGATGGCTGAGAGAAAGGCGCGACCCTCGTCAATTTTCAATGAGGCAACGGGTTCAACGATTTCCTCATCGATGTCGTAATCGGCAATCTCCCGAATCTTACGGGCGTTCATGAGCATTCGATGGAATTTCGGATCGATTTTCCCCGTCTTGGCAAAATAGTGCCCAAAAGCGGATTCAACCGCCGAATGCTTGACAACGTCGATTCCAGCAGCCTTCAAAAGCGCTTGAGCAGCATAATACATAGCGTAATACGTTTTGCTGGCTGCATCCGGAGAGTGGCCGCCCTCCAGTAGATCTTCGGCCACTTCGAGGGCATGCTCAGCTTTACGGAGATATCTCCTGACCTCATCCGTCATATAGGAATGCCTTCTTTTTCGATATGCAAGTAAAATGACCTGCCCTTTTCCGCGGAACTGTGGAAGTGCGCTATAGAGAAGACCTTTAACGAGATGACGGGCTTGAAGTCATAATCCCACATAACGCCATAGGCGAGGTCATCAAGGGCGCTCTCGATTTCCGGCGTCTTTTCGTCAACCAAAGCAACCAGGTCGAGGTCCGAATCCTCTGATTCGCTGCCTCTGGCACGAGATCCATAGAGAAGAAATATTATCACGCGCTTCTGTAGATCAGCGGATAACCTTCTCTTCAATTCCAAGACGATCCTTTTGTCTCGTTCGTTCATAGCCCTTGTCATGTATGAGAACCTCTGGAGTTATTAAAAAGCCTAAGGAAAGTATCAACATCTGTCAAAGAAGTCACTTTTCTAATTAACCGCTAGATATGATGAAAGTAGTTCCTTCTCATTTCAAGTTGGTAGCCTGCCAGCCTGCGGCAGCATCTCTATCCAGCTTCCCTGACATCATGGCGGTGATGATCTTCAAGAGTCTGGTCGGTTCCAGGGATAGCGGTGGTTCCAGGGATATGGGTTCCGCCGTAGTGGTTCTCGTAGGGGCGGGTTTCAAACCCGCCCAGTCATGAGCGGTCTCAACTGAGGGCTTGACCGCTCGCTGGATCCCTTAAGGGGTACCCCCTGTTTCAACCGGGGTTGGCGCCGGCAGTACGCCGAATGCTTCCTTCAGCGTGCGCAACCGTTCCGATGATTGCCAGATGCGAGTTGAGGAGATCTTTCCGGACTGCACCGCCTGGTAGATCGCCTCGACGGCCTGGTAGGCGGCGCGGTCATCGTAGAGCGAGCCGTTATTGGAGAGGATCAGCAGATCGCAACCGGCGTTGACTGCCCTCACCAAGGCTTCCTCGAAGCCGAAATTCTGGGTGATGGCGCCCATCTCCAGATCATCCGAAACCACCGGCCCTTTGAACTGGAACTGCTCGCGAAGGATGGGGCCGATGAAGCGCGTGGAGAGGGTGGCCGGGTATTCCGGGTCAACGGAGCGATTGATGACGTGGGCGGTCATCACCATGTCGACCAAGCCTCGCGAGATCAAGTCGCGGTAGGGGATCAATTCGCGCGTGGTCCAACTTGATGTGATATCCACCAAGCCTAGGTGACTGTCCGACGCTGAGCTGCCGTGCCCGGGAAAATGCTTCAGACTGGTGGCGATGCGCTGACTGTGCATGCCTTCAATGAAAGCGGCTGCGCAAGCTGTCACCTGATCAGGATCGGCCGAGAAAGAGCGCCCCAGCGCGCCGATTACCGGGTTTTGGGGGTTCACGTTGACATCTACGACGGGTGCGAAGTTCAGGTTGAAACCGAGCTCCGCCAGTTGGCCAGCCAGTTTGTCGGCAATCTCCCGCGTAGCCGCCGGCCCCATCCGGCCCATCTCTTCGGCGCTGGGGATCTCCAGGAAACCGTACTTCGCCTTCAAGCGGTTGACCTTGCCGCCCTCCGCGTCGACGGCGATCCACAACGAGGTGGGGGACCAACGCTGCAGGTCGGCGATCAGCTTGCGCGTTTGAGCCGGGTCGACGATGTTGCGCTCTACGGTCCGGCCGGAAGGAACGTCGATGTCGAAGAGGATCACTCCGCCGAGATTGAGATCACGAATCGCCGCGACGATGGTGGAAGTCTGGCTCGCCTCGGCGCCGCGAAAGCCGACCAAGAGCATCTGGCCGATGCGCTGGCGCAGCTCGGCCGTTGTCATGTTCGGTCGTCCCAGCCAGAGGATGAAGAGGGCGACCCCGGCAGCGGCCAGCACCAAGATGGCCACGATTAACACTGTGGAACGCTGTTTCATATTCCTCCTATTTGAATGGTTGGACCAGGACTGCCTTCTTCAAAGGGGGACGAGGACTCCTTGGACAAGAGGAAGCGAGCGAAAGCTTAGACTTCCTGCGAGTCGCTCAAGGGGAGGCGCACCGTGACCCGGCATCCCTTCCCTGGTTCACTGTCCAATTGTATGCTGCCGCAGTGCGCTTCCGTGATGAGGCGGGCCACGTAGAGTCCCAGTCCGGTTCCCTGGACTCCAGCCTTGACAGCCTCGGGAGAGCGATAGAAGGGCCCAAAGATCAAAGGAAGAACCTTCGGGTCGAATCCCACCCCCTCATCTTTCACCTGCAGCAAGGCGTTCTCTCCCTCTTGCCGCAAGCTGACCCGGACCACGCCTCTAGGCTTGGAGAACTTTACGGCGTTGGTCAGTAAGTTCTGCGCCAACCGCTCAACAGCCTCGGCATCCAAAGCCAGGAGAGGCAAAGGCTGTGCTTGCAGGTCGATCTTCACGCGCAGGCTCGATGTGTAGGGAGTCAATTCCTCGATCGCATGTCGAACGATGGCGATCAAGTCGGCGGGCGCTCGCACCAGCTTCATCCCCATGCCCTCCGGCCGCTGGCTATCTACCAAGTTCTCAATGATCTGGCGAAGGCGCAAGAGGTTGCGCTGCCACACTTCCTCAAGCTCTACGAAGCGCTCGACGCGGACCTCGCTGGGTAAAGCGCGAAGCGTTTCCTGGGCGGCGCTCATCACCAAGAGGGGCGTTTTCAGCTCATGTGAGACGGCGAAGAGGAAGTCGGCGCGAGCCTTCTCCATGATGTGTTCCAGCTCCCTGCGCTCGGTGATGTCAGAGTTCACCCCGATCCAGCGAAGGGGGCGGCCCTTCTCGTCTCGCAGCGCGGCGCCGCGGTCCGTCCAGATTCTCCAATTTCCATTCCGGTCTCGGATGCGGTATTCCTCCTGATAGGGAACACCCTCTTGAAGGTGACGCTCCACGGACTGAAGAACGCGGTCGCGATCCTCCGGGTGAAGGGAACCTTCCCAAGTCGCCAAGGTGCGGGGGAAACCGCCCGATGGATAGCCGAGGAGGGCATCGATGTCGCCGAACCAGGTCATTTGCCCAGTGGGGATCTCCCATTGGTAGATGACATCGCCGGCGCTGGCGGCGGCGATACGGAAACGTTGCTCGCTCTCGCGCAGCTCTGCTTCGGCGCGCTTCTCCTCGGTGATGTCGTTGAACGAGCCGACCGCCCCTCTTGGTTGCCCCGCGGCATCGAGAAGGGGTGATGCGTTGCCCAGAAGAGTGCGGGCGGTTCCATCGGGGAAAACGACGTCGTACTCGTAGGAACGGACCTCTACTCCCGTTTGAGCTGCCGTCTGAACCGGCAACTGATCTGGAGGAAGCTCACGGCCGTCCTTCATCAAGCGGAATCCACTGGGTCGTTTGTCAACGGGCGCCGACAGGGAGACGTTCGACCCCTGGACCAGGCGCAACTGCTCATAAGTGAGGCGATTCCCGGTCATCTGCAGACAGCTCCGATCGTGGGCGATCAGGATCGCCACTGGAACCGATTCCAGGATTGCGTCCAGTTCTTCCGCGCGGGCTCTTTCCCTTTCCTCGCTTTCTCGCATGGCCTGCTCGGCCTGTCGTAACGCCGTGATATCCTGGATGACCCCTTCGATCCAGGCAACTCTTCCGGCCTCCTGTAGGGGGCGGGCCGCGTCGCGGATCCAGCGCACCGCACCCTCCTTGGTAACGATGCGATATTCGAGGACCGAGGGGGTCCCCTCCAACAGTCTCCTGGCGGCTTCCTCCCCATTGGCTCGATCCTCGGGGTGCAGCAGTGTCAACCAGACCGACGGTTCGCGAAAATGATTGAGGGGATAACCGGTTAGACGCATCAGGCCGGGGCTGAAGAAGATCTTGGCGGAGTCTGACCCAGCAGAACTCCAGCGGTAAAAGAACAACCCCAATGGTTCGAGGAGGTCCGCAAAATGCCTGAAAGACTGTAGATCGTCCAGTGGCGAGGAAACTATCACCCTTCTATTCTAGCAGAAGGGAACCGCACGGATTCCTTCGTTAAACCTGGTAAGGCTTTGTGACTTGTCCGCTTCTGATACAATGGCCACATACCCATGTGGAGTACAAGGATCAATCAAACGGAGGTCGGATGATGCAGCAGATTGATAGCTTGCGGCAACTTGATAGCCCCCGGCAGAGTGTCCTGCAACGCTATTCCCGCCAGCAGATCCTGCCGGGAATCGGTGAAGAGGGACAGCGCAAGTTAGGGCAAAGCCATGTCTTGATCCTCGGTTGCGGGGCATTGGGCTGTCTGACGGCCAGCGCTCTGATTCGGGCAGGCGTGGGGAGATTGCGCCTGGTCGACCGGGGCGTGGTGGCTCTCCATAACCTGCAACGGCAGATTCTCTACGATGAAGCCGACGCCCGGATGGGCCTGGCCAAAGCAGTGGCAGCCGAGAGTTCGCTGAAAGAGGTGAACCATCAGGTCCGGGTGGAGGGGATCGTCGCCAACTTCAGCTCCGGGAATGCCCTTGCTCTGGTTGAAGGGGTCGATTTGGCGCTTGATGGTTTGGACAATTACGAGAGCCGTTTTCTCCTTAACGATGTTGCCTGGAAGACCGGCATCCCCTGGATTTACGGTGCGGCCGTAGGAACGGTGGGGTTGACCGCCACCTTTCTGCCGCACCAGACTCCCTGCTTTCGCTGTCTGCACCCGGAGCTCCCACCGCCCGACACTATTCTGGACTGTACCGTCGCCGGTGTGATCAACGCCGTTCCCTGGATGGTTGCGGCGATTCAAGCTGCGGAAGCAGTCAAGCTATTGGTGGGCGATCCTTCCCTGAACAAAGGGTTATTGTTGGTGGATCCCTGGAACCACAATTACGAGAAGATCGCCCTAGCGACCCGGGCCAATTGTCTCACCTGCCGAGGGCGCTATTCTTTTCTGGACGGCCCACTCTAGGCAAGTCGCCTTATTACGGACCCTGTTGTCCTCCAGGCAATAGAGGCGGCGCATGCGTCATCCCTACTAAATCTTCAGGCAGCAGTGGAGAGGTCAGCAACTGGTGGAAGAGCTGCCAGCGGCGATCCACCTGGACGGGTCCGCCCCCTTGGCTTTCTACCCAGTTTCTGGCCAAGTCGCAACCCAGGTAATAGCTGATTAGGTAGGCGCGGTAGCAACGGAAGAAATCCAGTTCCTGCTCCGCCCGCGGCCGGCTGAAAAGGCGATCCTCGATCAATCGTTGCAGTGCCTCCTCCTGGGTGATCTGACCATCCAAGTATTGCCGAGCAATGTCCACCTCGGCGTAGCCCAGGCGGGCATTGATCTGGAGGATCTCGTGGTAACGCTCCAACTCGGCGCCGTCGAGGCCGGCCAGCGGACAGAGCACGTCTCGCTCGAAAGCGATGCGTTCTGCCATCGAGGGAAAAGCCACTTCGATGCCAAAGTTGGCGCTGCCTTCAGCAAGCAGCGCGTCGGGGCCGAAGAGCGGCCAGATGGCGTGTTCCACCCACCCCCGCTGATGGTAAAAGAGCCGTTCGTGGAGGAGGTTGAGCAAGTGGTGCCCCGGGTATCCCTCGTGGCAGGCCAGCAGCACCACCAAGTCGAGTTCCACCGGGAGGTCGGCGTTCACTTGGATCAAGCTGCGGCCCTGTCCCTGGAACCAATTGTAGCCCGACCAGGGTTTCCCGGTGACGAGCTCCACCGAGAAGCTCTCTCCTTCCGGCAACGGGATGCGTTCGGCTGTACGACGCCGGGCCTCGTCGATAGCTACCCGAAGGATCTCTTCCAATTTCTCCTTGGGGACCTCGAATTGGCGACGAAAGCTCTCCATGCGACCGACTAGAGGTTCCGTCCCCGGCAACAGGGCGGCGATGCGGGAAAGCGAGCGGTTGAGTTCCCCGGCGGGTAGGGGAGGGCAGACGGCGTGATAGATGGCCTGGGATTCCTCGTCGAAAGGCCGTTTCTCTCCCACCAGCATCTGGCCGGCAGCGGCCATCGAGCGCAGATGGCCGGCCAGGGAAATGGCTCTCCCGGTAAGTATTTCATCCAGACCACTTCGGCCTATCATTTCTACCTCTGCCTGCAAAGAGGAGGCTTCTTTCACTACCTGCTCCGGCGTCTTCCCTCCTTGCTTCCCCTCTTCCTTCAATGAATCGGGGCCGAAATAGCTGTCTACATAGTCAGGCAGGTGTTGTTCCAAAGCGAAGCAGAGCCGGACATAGGCTCGGGCGGCGTAATCGAGCGATCGGCCGGCCTCGGCTTGTGCATCCAGAAGATGGTCTGTCCTTTCGTTCATCAGCAATCCGTTCCTTTCTCTCTTGAAATCTGCCCCCTATTCTAACCTCTTTCCTGCCAACCACACGGAGTTTTGAGGGTAGAGAGGGTAAGCCATGCAGTGCAAAAGAACCTATAATCTGGCGGTAACAGATACGGAGGGTTGATCGATGCGTCAAGTAATCATAGAAACGGAAGTTTGGGAGAAGTTTCCTTCCTTCAGGCGAGGGATCCTGATAGTCCGAAGGATGCGCAATCCCCTTGCGGAGGATGAAGTGGCCCAATTGTTGGAGCAGCAAAGGATCCGCCGCATGAGCGGAGAAACCCTTCAGGACTCCGCCGTGCTGGCCTGGGATGAGATGCACCGCCGTTTTGGCTCCAATCCCAACAAATTTCCACCCTCGATAAAATCTCTCCTCAAGCGAGTCGGCAAGGGGGATCAGCTCCCTTTCATCAACACGGTCGTGGCTCTGTTCAATGTGGTCTCTTTGAAATACCTGCTGCCCTGCGGTGGAGACGACCTGGCCGCCATCGGCGGCGACCTTCGCCTGGGCTTGGCCAAAGGAGACGAGCGTTTTCTCCCTCTGGGCGGAAGTGAGGAGGAGCATCCTCTCCCTGGAGAGGTCATCTACTACGATGGCGCCAGCCGGCAAGTGATGTGCCGAAGATGGAACTGGCGGAATGGGGATTTCTCGAAGATCACCGAGCGGTCTGAACGCGTCGTTATCAATATCGACGGCGCCGAGATCGTGCCTACCGCGCTCCTGTTGGCCGCCCGTGATGAACTGGCCGGCTGGTTGGAGCGGATCTGCTCGGCAGAGGTGGAGGCAAAGCTATTGACCCGCCGGCAGCCCTCCCAAGTGGTCGATTTCTAACCAGTCGCCTACGGCGCCATAGAATGCCGCTAGTTCTCCCCTGGGCATGAACCATTGCCCGCGCGGTTACTCTCCTTGGCGGCGAACCGCTCCATGGCGTACGACAGCATCTCCGCCAGGCGGTCGAGAAGGGCGACGATCTCCTCATTGAAGTAATGAGGAGCTTCGGCATAGAGGTTGAAGGTTCCGATCTGTCGTTCTCCCTGGCCGATCGGGAAAGCGGCCATCGCTCGATACCCCCTCTTCAAGGCATCCTCACGCCACGACACCGTACGCGGGTTGGTGGCGATGTCCTGGACCAGGACATGATGGCCGGTATGCAGCGCAGTCCCGGTGGGTCCCTCAGTGGGCCAAGTCCGCGCGTCGATGCGGATGGAATCGAGGTAACGCTCTTCCACTCCCCAGTGAGCGACTGGAACCACCAATCCCTCGGGGTCGACCAGGCCGATCCAGGCCATCCGAAAGGCGCCTTCCTCAACGGCAACGCGGCAAGTCTGGCTAAAGAGCGAGAAACGGTCTTCCGCCCGGACCATCGCTTCCTGAGAGCGGCAGATGAAGGCATAGAGGCGGTTCAAGCGGAAAGCCCGCTCCTCCATGCGCGACCGGGCTAGCGTGGAAGTGAAGATTTCACTGACCAGGCGGATCAGGCGTATATCTACCGGCGACCACTGACGCTCCCGGCCCTCGGCAAAGAGCCCGAGGAACCCGAGCAGCTTGCCCTTCAAGAGGAGAGGAAAGGCCAACAAGGATTGGATTCCCAGCTCGCGCCAAACGCGCTGATCACCGGTCGCTTCGTCCGGCAAATCAGCAAAACGAGGCACATGGATGGCTTCCCCGGCCAGGAATCGAGCAAAAGCCCAACCCATCTCGGCCATGGATGATCCTTCCAATCGACCGCGGTTCGGCAGGAACCCCACCCCGCACCACTCGTGAATATCTTCAATGATCAATCCCTCCGGATCGAGAAGGGCCAAATACCCTCGGTCAGCCCCGATG
>CAYXFH010000055.1:0-7372 GCA_964464245.1 uncultured bacterium | reverse complement strand
CCGTCTACCAGACTCAGGAAACCGACCCCGGCCCGAGCTAACACCTCCGCCACCCACCCACCCAGACCGCCAAGGCCGACCACACTAACCCGTGAGCGAAGCAGCTTCAACTGACCCTCCACGCCAAAGGTGGCCAAGTTCCGCTCATAATGCCAAGGTGGAATGCCCCACTCCAAGGCCTGACGCTCCACTTCCCACATCGGCAGGCGGAAAGTTCGGGACAGTTCTCTTGCCTGCAATAATCCCAACACCTGCCTTGTTTGACCGTCCAGACCTTCTGCCGAGAAGGTGACTGCTTCCAAATCAGCTCGCGTGAATAACATCATTCTCCTTTTTCTCCAGAGGAGTTCACCATCTGCTCCATTGTAACAGCGAGGAGTCCTTTAGTGGCGCCACGGACTTGCCCTCTGCTATCATTCGCCCGATGGATACGCCCAATAGCACCCGACGCCGGCGCACTCTTTTCATCATCATGCTCCTTTTAGCCTTCGCCGCTTCCGCCTTTTTCTGGGGACCGCCGGTGTGGCGCTTCCTTACCGACCGGGCCGGCATCGAAGCATTCCTCCATTCCCTGGGACCATGGGGTCCGATCGGTTTGATCGCCGTGCAGACCTTGCAGATCTTCCTCCTGCCGATCCCAGGTTTTTTTGGTCTTTTGGGCGGTTTCCTGTACGGCTTCTGGGCCGGCCTTCTTTATACCCAAATCGGCACCGTGCTGGGATCAATGATCGCTTTTTTTCTGGCCCGCTGGTTCGGCCGTCCATTGGTAGCGCGCATGGTCAAACCAGACCAATTGGCTCGAGTGGACGCCATGACCCGCAACCGTGGCCCCATCTTCTTCTTGCTCTATTTCTGGGCGCCCTACGTACCCAAGGACGCGATGTGCTATGTGGCTGGCCTGACTCCTATGCCCCCCTTCCGTTTTCTTCTGGCTTGCTTCTTCGGCCGGCTGTTGGGGAGCGTCGGAGCTACACTGGTAGGCGCCGGCGTTTGGCAGATCCAGATCCCAATCAGGGGGTGGGTATTGATTGGGGCGATAGTGGTGTTTCTCTTGATCCTGGCCGCCCGCTACCGGCATCCCTTGCGACGATGGGTGCTGCGACTGATGATGGGTAGCGCTCCTGCTGCCAATTCATCCTCTGCCGGAGCGGGAAGGCCAGCGGCGTTGGATCCTCCTGCACACATCATGGATGAGAGGGGGCTTGGACAGGAGGGCCGATCCGTTCTACACTCTCACTCATTCCATAGGCATCGAAAGCGAGGCTTTGAAATGAAAACATTCTGGGAAATTATTGGGATCATCTTTACTGTCATCGCCCTGGCTGGATTCATCGTGACTGGCATCTACCTAATCCAGAACTATGAGCAAGCCGGAGGTTTCCAGGGCTTGCTGCAGAACTTGGCCGTACCCGCTACCTTACTAGCCGGAGTGGCCGTACTCTGGGCCATTCGTTACCAGGTAGGGGAGCGCAGGGTTTGCGAGAATGAAGTGGTGGCCATAGCGGAAAGTATACCCACAGCCTGGTCAGGTGATCTTGCGGTCGATGAACCGGCTCAGATCGAAAGCAAGGAAGCGACAGGTGAAACCTACCGCGAACTCCGTCCTGAAGAGGGTGGAGAGGTTGTCCGCGTGGCAGAAGAGAACGTCGCCTCCCGCCTGCAGTAAGGTGATATGAGGCAGCTCTTTCTTATCTCCAGTGAGTAACCGGCCAGCCTCGGCAGGAGAAGACATGCTGCTGCAGGCTGTTTAGTCCAGCTTCCCTGTAATTAGCCCCCGGCAGGGTGTTCATTGCGATGGTGATCTCCAAGAGCCTGGTCGGTCCCAGGAAAGCCGGCAATCTCAGGAGCGGTCTTGGTTCCAGGGACGGTCACAATCTCAGGTTTGCTGCACTGGGGCGCGGCGGTCCCAGGGCTGGTCACAGTCTCAGAGATAGCAGTGGTCCCGGGGATAGGGTTTACGCCGTATTGGTTCTCGTAGGGGCGGGTTTCAAACCCGCCCAGGCACGGGCGGTCTCAGCATAGTGTTGCCTCATTCTCCAGAGCTCCCTGCCGGGGGCTGATTAGCTGCCGGGGGCTAGCAAGGGCCACGCATGCGTCGCCCCAACGGGGGCTATCAAACTGAAGCTGGTTGACTGGTTGCCGTCAGCTTTGCTGATCCCAAAGACCTTGTTTACCAAGAGACTGCCTTACTCACTCGGTTTGAGAAAGAGCCGATGAAGTAAAGTCGTACCTGTTCAAAGAAGAGGAGTGCCGGGTTTACCAGGCACTCCTTACCTTTTTTTTGTACCAAGGACCTATTTCTTCTTGGTCTTGGGGTTCTTTTTCTCTTTTGGGGCGGGTTTTTTGCCTGGCATTGGAGAACCTCCTTTCCCTTACCTTGTCGTTATCAGAGATCAGGAACCAGCCTCTTCAGGCAAGCCCAGTTCTCTTCCGCTTTTCGTTCCAGCCGCTCTACCTGTTTAGCCACATCCTCTCGTATTTTGCCACGATTTTCCCAGACTTGCGCGATTTTCCCGAAAAAGATGGTCTCGGTCAAGTCCGAAAAAGTCAAGGCCTCAAACCCGAAGAGACGGGCGAAGGCAGTTACCTTGGGGTCGTATGCCAGGGGCAAAAAAGGCGTCCGCGCTTTGGCGGCGAAGATCAAGGAGTGAAGGCGCATTCCCACGACCACCTGGGCGTGGGAGAAAAGGCTGATCAGATCAGGAGGCGAGAGCGGAGCGGGGATGAAGACACTGCCGGGGACAGCTTCGTGCAGGGCGCGAGCCAGAGGAAGGTCGAACGAAGTCTGAAAGGGGAGGAAGAGAGCGCGAGTTCCCAAGTCCTGGCTCGTGCGGCGAGCCAAGGTAACGAAGAGGTCCAGCGGGAAGGGCTGGTTCTTCAATCGACGCAGGCAGAAGAGGAGAAACGGCTCGCTTTCTAAGCCCAAACCGGCCAGCAACTCACCCTCGCGTTCAGAAGAGGAGCGTTCCAACAAGAGGGCCAGGTCGGCGGTAACCACAACCGGTGGAGTGGTCACTCCCAAATTTACCAGTTCTTGGGCGGAGGCCTCGTCACGCACAGTGATCAAATTGACCCGTTCAAGCGTTTGGGCGGTCAAGCGGCGGCCCAAGGGGGTGCGGATGGGACCAATGCTCTGCGCCAGCAAGACGGTCTGGCGAGGTCCACGACAGCCCAGGCGAATGATGCTGAGGTAATAGAGAAGGCTGCGCGAGGATGTGACATCTTGCAGCAAGCCTCCACCGCCAGAGATCAGCAAGTCGGCGCCGGCGATGGTTTGCACGATGGAAAGCGGGTTAAGCCGGCTGATGGAGTGGACCCCGTGTTCCTGGGCGGTGCGCTGGGGATGAGCCGAGATCACCGTGATATGGGCATTGTGCGAACGCCGCAGCAACTTCAGCAAGGCGGAGAGGATGGCTTCATCGCCAGTATTGCCGAAGCCGTAGTAGCCGGAGATTAGGATGCGCTTCGGCGCAGGCTTTTCCACCAGACCATCCCGAAAAAAGGTAAAGCTTGACATACGCGACCCAGCCTTCGCGGCTCCGCGCAGAGACGATAGGCCCACTCTAAAGAGGCGGACCTCATCCAAGCGGGCGCTCTGCGTTTGACGCCGGCCCACACTTCCATCGCTCCTCCGATCCCAACGGCCACGCCGAAAGAGCTGAGAGGAAGTCTGGAGATCAGCCGTTCCTGCATTCCGGCGCCCATCCCCACCAGGAGGAGAGCAGGTTTACTCGACTGAATGCGGGACAACAAAGACTCCTCCTCGACAGGTGCGAGGTAGCCGGGAGCTGTCCCAGCTACCTGGAGCGAAGGGTGTTGCTTCTGCCAGTATCTAGCCGCAGCATCAGCTACCCCATTTTTCCCCCCGATGAAGAAGGCCGGTTGGACCATGGCGGCGCAGTCCCTTAACAGGTTTGCGGCCAGCTCGATGCCTGGTTGGCGTTTTAGTTGAATACGATGCAGACGCCGGATTGCCCAGACGACCCCGAAGCCGTCCGGCACGACCAGTGCGGCTCGTTCGATCCCCTTGCGCAGGTCTGAGTTCCTCCTGGCTAAGAGGGCGATTTCCGGATTGATGGTGACGATCATTCGCCCACGGCGCTCGCAAAGCCAACGGCGAGCAGTCTCTTCAACCTCTTCCGGACTGGCGATGCAGACCGGCAAACCGAGAATAGGAACGGAATCCAACAAGGAGTCCTTTCCGGGGACTAATGCAGCCTCGGGAGAACCCTGCGCCTGGCTTGAGGGCAGGTTCCGATCGGATAGGCTGCTACAGGCGGTCAAACTCGGGCGTACCATTCTGTGAGCTTGCGCAATGCCGAAACCACCGAGTCTTGGTCTTCTTCGCTCATCCGAGCGAAGAGAGGCAGGGAAATAAGGCGATGGAAAGCGCCTTCCGCCACTGGGAAATCCGAGGGGCGATAACCGAATCGGTCTCGGTAGTAGGGCATGCGGTGGAGCGGGATGAAATGCACTGAGACGCCTATGTTCTCTTGGACGAGCGCCTCAATCATCTCCCCGCGGGTGCAGGTAAGTTCCTCCAACTTGAGTTGCACCGGAAAGAGGTGCCAGGCGTTGCGACCCTCCTTATATGGCGGCGGCAGCTCCAGCGGGAGGCCGGCCAGCAGCAGGCGGTATCGTGCCACCAGAGATTCACGACGGGCTTGGAAATACTCCGCTTTCTGCAATTGAGCCAAGCCGATGGCTGAGGCGATATCGGTCAGGTTGTACTTGAAGCCAGGCGCCACGACCTCATACTGCCAGGCGCCACCCTTCTGGTAGCGGTCCCAGGCGTCCCGGTCGATGCCGTGCATCCGCCAGATGCGCATCCGCCGCGCCAGTTCCTCATCGGCGGTGGTGTTCATCCCACCCTCTCCGGTGGTGATGCACTTGGTCGGGTAGAAGCTGAAGCAGGCCGCCTGGGAGGGCAGGCTGCCAATCATCCGGCCGCTGTAGGTGGCGCCGAAGGCGTGGGCGGCATCCTCCACCACAGCCAGATGATAGGATTGCGCCAACGCCAGGATGCGCTCCATCGGACAAGGCCTGCCGCCGAAATGGACCGGGATGATAGCTTTGGTTCGAGAGGTGATCTTGCGCTCGATCTCCCCCGGGTCGATATTCAGCGTTCGGGGGTCGATATCAGCCAAGACCGGGGTAGCCCCTTGCTGGCAGATCACGTTGGCGGTAGCGGCGAAAGTCCAGTCAGAGGTGATCACCTCATCTCCGGGCCCGATTCCCAGTGCAGCCAGGGCGGTATGCAGGCCTCCCGTGCAGCTATTGAAAGCCAGCGCTTGGGGCGATCCCACATAGCGGGCAAAAGCCTCCTCAAACTGGAAAGTCTTACGGCTGGTGGTCAGCCAATCGGAGCGCAATACGGCGCTGACTTCAGACACCTCCTCTTCCCCCAACCAGGGGGCGGAGAAAGGAAGAAAAGTCGAACGACATGCGCTTCCGCCGGCTATCTTCGGTCTCGTCATCGTTTCTTTCCTTTCAAGCTGCGTTCCGATTGCTTGTTGACGAGGGTCTTCTCCAGCACGGTTGCAAGTTCTTTCGTCAATGACCGTCCATTGAAACGAGACAGGTTGGCAGGCTCGATGAAGTCCGGCAGCTCACCGGCCTGGTAGGCCAGGAAAAGATGTTCGATGGCCTTGCTGATGGCCTCTTCACTGGTCGGGTTGACTAAAAAAGCAACTCCCGCTTCCTTCAACAGGTCGCGCATCAGCCCTTCCGGAACCAAGCCTAAGAGGGGCTTGCAAGCGGCCAGGTATTCGAAGGCTTTGGCCGGATAGATTCGTTCCCCACCGCGTTTGGTTCCCAGCACCAATAACAGGGCGCAAGAGCGTCGCATTATATCGATGGCCTGCTCGTGCGGGAGTGCGCCGAGGAACTGCACCGTCTTTTTCATGCCGAACGCCTCCACCAACGGACGCACCCGGGATTCGAAGGGGCCGACGAAAAGCACCTGGATTAATTGTGCCGCCTCCGGCCGCCGGTCCAATAGCCGGCGCAAGCCCAAGAGAAAGAAGACCGGTGTCTGCGGGCCGTAAAAATCCCCCACGTAGGAGATGGTGAAACGCGGGTAAGGCTCTGGTACGGGTTCCAGGAAGTCAGTTGGGTCGAAGCCGTTGGTGATGACAGCAAACTTGTCTCGTTGCAGGGTTGGGTAGCGTTGCCAGAAATCCTCGCGGAAGCCTTCGCTGCAAGTCAAGACGCAGTCGCAGCGTTCCACGACGATCCGTTCCAGCCAAGCCTGAGCTTTCTGATGTAGGTCGCTCGGGAAAAAGAGGAATGTGTTCGAGGACCAGGGATCGCGGAAGTCGGCGATCCAGGGCAGGCCGGTGCGCCGGGCCAAACGCAGGGCCACCAGGTGAGCGGAGTAGGGGGCGGAGGTGGAGACGATGCAGTCGAAGGAGGCCTTGTGCAGGATTCCTAACCCGTCCCGCGTGGCTTCCGGGATCCAACCGATACGGTCGTCTGGGATGAACAGCCAGGCGCGCAACTTAGCCCGCAGGGAGAGGGGCAGCTCGCGAAACCCCTCGCGCAGGGCCTTTACATTGAGGATACCCTTCTCGTCGATGGGCAACTCCTCTTGTGATGATGGTTCACTCCGCGGAGGGAAGAATGCGTTGGCCAGGCGGTTGGGCTCCAGCACATAGGAGCGCACGACGCGTTCCGCAGGCGGTTCCGTGGGAATCGGCTCACAGGAAGAGAAGAACTCGTTGGGCTCAGCGGCCAGCACGGTCGCTTCCCAGCCTTGCTCGGGCAAATACTTGGCGAAGCGTAGGACGCGTTGCCCTCCCACCCCGCCAATCGGCGGGTAGTAGTAGGAGACGAAAAGGACTCGCTTCATACCCGTTCCATGGTAGGGATGAGGGCCCGAAAGATCTTCTCGATTCGTTCCCGGTCTATTTTCCCGGTAGCGGCTGCCATAAGGTCTTGAACACGGTTTTCCAGCGCTTCCCAGGGCATCGCGGTAGGCTTCTTAATCATGCGGATCCGCTCACGCCCGGTTTCCTCCCAGTCTTCCTCAGCCTCGAAGAGCTCTTCAGTCAGCTTCTCTCCCGGGCGCAGGCCACAAGTCTCGATTTTGATGTCCCGCCCCGGGGAAAGGCCGGAGAGGTGGATCAGTTCCTCGGCCAACTCAGCGATGCGGATCGGTTGGCCCATGTCGAGGATGAAGATCTCTCCCCCAGTACCCAACACGGCAGCCTGAATGATCAGTTGCACGGCCTCGCCGATGGTCATGAAATAGCGTTCCATTCGCGGGTCGGTTAGGGTGATGGGGCCACCCCGCCGAATCTGTCGTTGAAAGAGTGGCACGACTGAATTGGTCGAGCCGAGCACATTGCCGAAACGCACGGTGGCATAAGAG
>CAYXFH010000054.1:0-7149 GCA_964464245.1 uncultured bacterium | reverse complement strand
CGCCGTGGAGAGCATTCGGCGATGGTGGTTGATGATGGGGAAAGAGCGATATCCTGACGCTGCGCGGTTGATGATCACGGCAGACAGCGGCGGCAGCAACGGCTCTCGCGTCAGACTCTGGAAAGCAGAGCTGCAGAAATTTGCCAACGAGACAGGATTGGAGATTCAGGTAAACCATTTCCCACCGGGAACCAGCAAATGGAACAAAATTGAACACCGTTTGTTCAGTGCCATCAGCTTGAACTGGCGCGGGCAGCCGCTTATCAACCACGAAGTAATCATTAGCCTGATCCAGTCCACGACAACCAAGACGGGGCTGAAGGTGCGCGCCGCCTTGGACACCAACTGCTATCCCAAGGGAATCAAAGTGAGCGACGCTGCTTTGAAGGCCCTCAGTCATCACCCAGAATCATTCCACGGAGACTGGAACTATACTATCAAAAGCATGGTTAATAATTGAACAGTGCCTTAGTCTCTTGACGAAAAGGTTGCAAGGTTGTTGACAAATTTGATGTTGTCTCGATATATCCAGTTCACCTATGCAGTCCATGGTGCTATCCTGTAATCAGTTCTTCTTGAACATGAACGCACTTAGGAGGTGCAAAGATGAGAAAGCGATGGATCCTCTTGCTGGTCGTCTCCCTGGTAGGGCTTCTTTTACTGAGTTCATGCGGCACCCCGTCCCCACCCTCCCCTATTTCCTCTCCTCCCGTGACGCAAAGCTCCTCGACTCCCTCCCCCACGCCCAGTCAAACTGTGCAGCCGACTCCCAGCCAGACGACTCAGCCCTCGCCCAGCCAAACCTCAGGAGTTTCTTTTGGCATTATTCCATACCCCAATTGCAAAGTTCTTAACACGTCTACCAACCACAATACTGGGTCGGATGGAAAATCCATTACTGTCACATCAATCCGCTTGGAGACAATGGACCCCTATGAGCAAGTGAAAGCCTACTACGCGAGCAACCAGCCAGCCGGATTTCAAGCTACTATGGCAGGAGAGACCACCGGCGAAGACGGCAATCGCACCTACAACTCCTACTTGGTCAGGCCGGATAATGAGATGATGATCATCCTGAACATCTACGAGGACAAGACTGAAGGAAAAGTGTCGATCAATCAAACGGCGAGCAAGCCAGACTGAAGGGGAGCCATCCCTTTCCGAACTGACCGGAGGTCTATAGAGCTCGTAGGCATTCCCCCAAGGCTGTCAAGCATCCTCGATGAGGTTTTGTCTAGTTGCACACGATGGCCTTCAGAACTGGAGAACCAACCGTCGCCTATGTTGCGTCTCCTTTAGACCTCCTGCGTTAGGCATCCAACAACTTTTTCATCAGCCAGTTGCACTTCTGCCTTGCGTTCATTGGTGAATGGGGCGACCAACGTAAGCTGCGCATGAGATTGGCTCTGGAGAGAGTGTTGGGTATTTGCGCTGCCTTGCTGGGATACCCATTTGCCCTTGACTTCGACTCCTGGTATGCTACCGGCTTATTGATAGTTAAGAAAGGCTAATAGATGCGATTGACCGATCCATTCCTTAGGACTCTCCGTGACTGGATAGAAGTTTTTATGCACCGCTCCATGAGCAGCGTCATCCGTTTCTCCAAGGCAAAAGGTCTCTCCATGTCGCAAATCGGCGCTTTATTCCATATCGACAAGGGTGTCCGCTGCGTCTCCGATCTTGGCGACGACCTCGGCGTCACCAGCGCCAGCGCCAGCCAGATGCTGGAGCGTCTGGTGCAACAGGGCCTCATCCTTCGCTCGGAAGATCCGCATGATCGTCGTTTCAAACAGATCGTCTTGACCAACGAGGGACGTCGGACTATTCAGGAAAGCCTCCATGCTCGCCAGGGCTGGCTGGACGACCTGGCTCTGACCCTCTCCGCCGGTGAAAAGGAACAGATCACAGCGGCCTTGAAGATCCTGATCGACAAAGCCAACAAGCTCGAACCACGACTCGAGTCAGTCGTGGACGGACCACCCTCTCCTTAGACACAGGAAAACTATGCTGCGATTGGTTAGATACCTTAAACCGTATACCCTTTTGATCCTACTCTCCATCGCTCTGCTGTTCATCCAAGCGAATGCCGACCTGGCGCTGCCAGACTATCTGTCGAGGATCGTCAACAACGGCATCCAGCAAGGCGGCGTGGAAAACGCCGTACCCGTCGCCATTCGCGCCAGCGAGATGGACAAACTCCTCCTGATGATGAGCGCCGAAGCCAAGGATCAGGTGTTGGGTGACTACACCCTGGTAGATCAAGACTCGCCTGATTATGCTCAATATCTCTCTCTGTATCCCATCCTGGCCAAAGAGCCGATCTATGTCCTGAAGCCGATCAGCGCTGCGGAGACGGAAAAACTGAATCCCATCATGGGCAAGGCTTTCGTCGCTGTCTCCGGACTGGAACAGGCGATGGCCGACCCTGCCAAGGCCGCTGCCCTCTCCCAGCAGTTCGGCTTTGACTTCTCCAAAATCCCGGAAGGAACGGACATTTTCGCCATGCTGACTCAGTTGTCCGCCGCGCAAAGGGCACAGATCGCCACCTCCCTCGATCAGAAGCTCGCTCCTCTGGGCGGCAGCATGATTACCCAGATGGCGGTGGGGGCGGTGAAGGCTGAGTACACGGCCCTCGGCATGGATACCGGCAAGCTCCAGATAGACTACATCGTCCGGGTCGGGATCCTGATGCTGCTCATCTCCTTGCTGTCCATGGCCTGCTCGGTGGCAGTCGGCTTCCTCTCGGCCCGTGCGGCTGCCGGATCAGCCCGTGACATCCGCAAGGAGGTCTTTAAGAAAGTGGAGAGCTTCTCTAATAGCGAATTTGATAAATTCTCCACCGCATCCCTAATCACCCGCTCCACTAACGATGTGACCCAGATCCAGATGGCCGTCATTATGCTGATCCGCATGGTTTTCTACGCGCCGATCATCGGCGTGGGCGGAATCATCCGGGCTATCGATAAAAGCTCGTCGATGTGGTGGATCATCGCCGTGGCGGTGGTGACGTTGATCAGCTTGATCCTGGTGGTCTTCGCCATCGCCCTGCCAAAATTTAAGATCATCCAGAGTCTGATTGACCGTCTGAACCTGGTCACTCGCGAGAACCTCTCCGGGATGATGGTCATACGCGCCTTCAACAAGCAGAAGTTCGAGGAAGACCGCTTCGATCGTGCCAATGTGAATCTGACCGCGACGACCCTCTTCGTCAACCGCATCATGGTCACGATGATGCCGGTGATGATGTTCATTATGAACGGGTTGACCGTGCTGATCATTTGGGTCGGCTCCCACCAGGTGGCTCAGTCGACCATGCAAGTCGGAGATATGATGGCTTTCATGCAGTATGCCATCATGATTGTCTTCGCTTTCCTGATGCTATCGTTCATGTTCATTATCCTGCCAAGGGCTTCGGTGTCAGGCAGCCGCATCGCCGATGTGCTGGCAGTCAAGCCGGCTATCAAGGATCCGCCAAATCCCGAGCCTTTTCCCCGGCCGTTCACCGGTACAGTCGAGTTTCGTCACGTCCGCTTCCGTTACCCCGGCGCCCTGGAGGACGCCTTGTGCGACATCAACTTCACCGCCCAGCCAGGCCAAATGACGGCCCTGATCGGCGCTACCGGTTCAGGCAAGAGCACCGTCGTCAACCTGATCCCCCGTTTCTATGAGGTCACGGAGGGCGCCATTTATATAGATGGCGCCGATATCCGCCAGGTTCGCCAAAGCGATCTGCGCGACAAAATCGGCTTTGTCCCACAGAAGGGAACACTCTTCTCCGGCACAATTGAAAGCAATCTGCTCTACGCCGACGAACATGCCACCAGCGACACACTTCGGGAAGCGACCGACATCGCCCAAGCCAGCGAATTCATCTTCGCCAACCCGGAGGGTCTTTCCGCCGAGATCTCCCAAGGCGGCTCGAACGTTTCCGGCGGCCAGAAGCAACGCCTATCCATCGCCCGCGCCTTGGTGAAGAAACCGCCTATCTATATCTTCGATGACAGTTTCTCGGCGCTCGATTTCCGCACCGACTCGGCCGTGCGCAGAGCTCTCAAGGAGAAAACAGGCGCCAGCACAGTGTTGATCGTGACCCAGCGCGTCTCCACGATCAAGAACGCCGAGCAGATCATTGTCCTCGACGATGGCGAGGTAGTCGGCAAGGGCACACACCATGAACTGATGGAAAGCTGCCAGACCTACCGCGAGATTGCTCTGTCTCAACTGAGCATGGAGGAACTGGGATGAACATGCAAAATCATTCCCCTAGAAATCCTCCTTCACAGTTCCGCCCCGGACAAGCCCGCGGCGGTCCGATGAGTGGCGGTCCGATGGGCCGGGGCGGTCCGATGGGCATGATGATGAAAGGCGAGAAACCCCGCGATTTCAAAGGGACCATGGCCAAGCTGCTTCAGTACCTCGGCTCGTACAAGATCGCAATCCTGGTCGTGCTGATTTTCGCTGTTGCTTCCACGATCTTCGCCATCATCGGCCCCAAGATCCTGGGAATGGCTACCACCAAGCTCTTCGAGGGGGTGGTCGGACAGATCAGCGGGACAGGCGCCGGGATCGACTTCACCTATATCGGCAATATTATCCTGATCATGCTGGGCCTCTATTTGGTCTCTTCGGTCTTCAGCTATATCCAGGGTTGGGTCATGTCTGATGTCTCGATGAAGATCACTTACCGCTTCCGCAAGGAAATCGCCGCCAAGATCAATCGCCTGCCGTTAAAGTATTTCGACGGCACGAACCATGGGGAAGTGCTTTCACGCGTCACCAACGATGTCGATACCGTCAGTCAGACCCTCAACCAGAGCCTCACCCAGATCATCACCTCAGTGACGACGATCCTCGGTGTGCTGGTCATGATGCTCACCATCAGTTGGCTGATGACCCTCGTGGCCCTCTGCATGATCCCGCTTTCGTTGCTGATCATCAGTTTTGTCATTGACAAGTCGCAGAAATACTTCAAGCAGCAGCAGGATTTCCTTGGTCACATCAATGGCCACGTCGAGGAGATGTACGGCAACCATGTGGTGATGAAAGCCTTCAACGGCGAGGAAAAGAGCGTCGCCAAGTTCGACAAGATCAACGGCACCCTCTTCAGCTCGGCCTGGAAGTCGCAGTTCCTCTCCGGTCTGATGATGCCGGTGATGAGTTTTGTGGGGAACCTCGGCTACGTGGCAGTGTGCATTCTGGGTGGCTGGTTGGCCATCTCCAACGCAATTACCGTCGGCGATATCCAGGCCTTCATCCAGTACGTGCGCTCCTTCACCCAGCCAATCGCACAAATCGCCAACATCTCCAATATCCTCCAGCAGACCGCTGCTGCCGCCGAGCGCGTCTTCCAGTTCTTGGCCGAGGCCGAGGAAACCCCGGAGACAGCAGACCCTGTCCAGCTCAAGACTGTTGAGGGAGCAGTGGAGTTCCGCAACGTCCGCTTCGGCTATAGCCCAGAAAAGATCGTCATTAAGGATTTCTGCGCCACCATTGCTCCCGGCCAGAAGATCGCCATCGTCGGCCCTACCGGCGCCGGCAAGACGACCATGGTCAAGCTGCTGATGCGTTTCTACGACGTCAACAGCGGCGCCATCCTGGTGGACGGCCACGACATCCGCGATTTCGCCCGCCAGGATCTGCGCCAGATCTTCGCTATGGTCCTACAGGATACCTGGCTTTACAACGGCGCCATCATGGAGAACATCCGTTACGGCTGCGAGGGCGCCACCGACCAGGAAGTCATCGCTGCTGCCAAGGCAGCCCGCGTTCACCATTTTGTCCGCGCCCTGCCGGACGGCTACAATATGGTGCTGAACGAGGAAGCCTCGAACGTCTCACAGGGTGAGATGCAGCTCTTGACGATTGCCCGAGCCATCCTGGCCGATCCAAAGATCCTGATCTTGGACGAAGCCACCAGCTCGGTTGACACCCGCACCGAGGTGCTGATCCAGAGAGCCATGCTCGACTTGATGAAGGACCGCACCAGCTTCATCATTGCCCACCGACTGTCCACCATCCGCGATGCCGACCTGATCCTGGTGATGAGCGACGGGGACATTGTCGAGCAAGGAACCCACACAGAACTGCTGGCAGCCGGCGGCTTCTATGCTGAGCTCTATAATAGCCAGTTCGAAACCTCCACAACTGCCTGAGCCTGTCGGGAGGTCGCATCGTATCGAGCTCTTTCCGCTCCCCAACCTTTTCTATTAACTGGTCGTGAAAGAGCTGCAGTTCTTTGTCTCTCACGCTATGCCACCTCGCCTCAGTCGCCGCCCGGCCCCGAACCAGTGCGCCGCGCAGCCTTGGCGGAAGCCCATGCGCTGGGCCAGACGCTGTGGCGGGAGATTCTCCTGTAACTATAGAAATAAGGAATCCGGCCCATCTCCAACAGCGCCCGCGAAAGCTCCCAGGCGATCGCGGCGGCGTACCCCCTGCCCCTCGCCTCGGGCAGCGTGAAGCAAGGCCCCATCGCCCCATCCCAGTGTACCAGCGACCAAGCCACCGGCCGCTGCTCTTCGAAGATTGCCATGCTGGGATGGTCTTCAATCTGCTTACGCAAGTATTGTTCTGACTCTTCATCGCCACCGTGCTCCCAATGGCGATTGACCAATGGGGCGTCCTTTGAACGAAGAGGGTGGGTGGGGAATAGTGCAGGAGGCTGTTGCAATGCCCCTGGAGGAAAATGCCACAGCCAGCGCTTGCTTACCCATTGGATCTCCCATTCCCGAGTCAGGTGTTCCAGGATCCAGGGAGCAACCCCTGCTGCCCTGACCTCAGTGAAACCCTCCAGGGTAGGGAACCGCCGCTCTAAGGCTTCCACGTTGCCGGCGAATACCTTCACCCAATTGCGATGACCAATGCTCCACTCGGCTCATCAGCGCTGTCCAGGAAGACCCGGCGAGGGCTGACACCGCTGTGGTTCAGTTCTTCGCGGAGGGGCAATGAGGCGGCGTAATCTTCCTCCAGCAAGCGCCTAAGGCGCGGATCGGTTCCTTCGATAGCAATCACGCAAGGATGATAGCGCTCTTTGATCCAATCGAGGAAGAGGAGAAATTGGAACCGGT
This sequence comes from uncultured bacterium, assembly GCA_964464245.1. Classification (GTDB taxonomy): domain Bacteria; phylum Caldisericota; class JANLFM01; order JANLFM01; family JANLFM01; genus JAPLHV01. Next base: position 85 of record CAYXFH010000054.1, on the reverse strand, counting down.
TGAAGCGAAGCAGTCACCGTTCAATGATGAGCAATTCAACCATTGCTGCTACACTGATGTGAGCCTGAATGGGTGAATCTACCCT
>CAYXFH010000053.1:0-6794 GCA_964464245.1 uncultured bacterium | reverse complement strand
TCTTCCTCAGCCTCGAAGAGCTCTTCAGTCAGCTTCTCTCCCGGGCGCAGGCCACAAGTCTCGATTTTGATGTCCCGCCCCGGGGAAAGGCCGGAGAGGTGGATCAGTTCCTCGGCCAACTCGGCGATGCGGATCGGTTTGCCCATGTCGAGAATGAAGATCTCTCCCCCAGCACCCAATACGGCAGCTTGAATGATCAATTGCACGGCTTCGCCGATGGTCATGAAATAGCGTTCCATGCGCGGGTCAGTAAGGGTGATAGGGCCGCCTCGCCGAATCTGTCGTTGAAAGAGCGGCACGACCGAATTGGTCGAGCCGAGAACATTGCCGAAGCGCACGGTGGCATAAGGGATGCCGCAGCATCGAGACAAGGAGGTGGTCAGCATCTCGCCCACTCGTTTGGAAGCGCCGTAGGAGGAGGAAGGCCGCACCGCCTTGTCGGTGGAGATATTGATGAAACGTTGCACGCCGGCTTCCCGGGAGGCGAGCAGGAGGTTCAGAGTCCCTCCTACATTGTTTTTCACCGCTTCCTCGGGGTATGCCTCCATGTAGTGGATGTGTTTGTGGGCGGCAGCGTGGAAGACCAGAGCTGGCCGCTCGCTGCGAAAGAGGTAGAGGATCTTGGCCTGGTCCTGTACCGAGACGATCACCGGGTTGGCCTCAAGTCGCGGGAAGAGCTCCTTCAACTCCAGTTGAATGCGGTAGAGTGAGTTCTCCCCTTGCCCCAGCAAGAGAATCCGGCCCGGCCCGTACTGGGCGATTTGGCGTACCAATTCAGCCCCGATGGAACCACCTGCCCCAGTCACAAGAACGGTCTGACGGTAGATGGCGGCAGCCATCTCCTCTAGATTTATCTTAGCTGGAGTGCGGCGCAGAAGATCCTCCAACCGCACCTCGCGAACCATCTCCACCTTGACGCTGCCGTCCAGCAACTCATAGACGCCAGGAACGATGCGGAAGGCTACGTTTGCCTCTTTGGACAGCTTGACGTACTGCCGCACCACCTCGCCTGGAGCAGAGGGAATGGCAATGAAGACCAGTTCCACGCCGCGCGCGCGCACCACTTCAGTCAAGGCGCCGCGGTCACCCAATACTGGCAAACCCCAAGGGCGGGCGCCTTGCAAGATAGGGTCGTCGTCGATGAAGCCGACCGGGAAGTAACCTAATTCGGGATGTTTAATGATCTCCCTCATCAGCATCCCCCCGGCCTCTCCGGCGCCCACGATGAGCACGTTCTTCCTACGTTCCTCCATCAGACAGCGCCTCCTCGTAAACTTGGTTGGTCTTCTCCACCATCATCCGCAGGGAGAAATTCTGCTCCACCCATTGTTGCCCTCGCCGGCCCATACGTTGCGCTTCCTCGGGGTGTCGGAAGAGACGAAGCAGATTTGCGGCAAAAGCCTTGGCATCACCGGATGGCGAGAGGAGGCCGGTGACGCCATCCTTGACCACCTCCGGCACCCCGCCGACGCGGGTCGCTACGACCGGTTTTTGGAGGCACATGGCCTCCAACAATGTGACGGGCAACCCCTCCGAGATCGAGCTGAGAGCGATTACGTCAAGAGCCTCGACCACATTCAGAGGATCTTTACGGAAGCCAGGAAAAATGATTGTGCGCTCCAACTGGCGTTCCCTCACTGCCTTCTTCAATGGCTCGAGAAAAGGACCTTCCCCAACGAAGAGGATCTTCGCTTCAGGCATCTCCTGGGCCACCACCCCAGCCGCATCCAAGAGGAGGAAGGGGTTCTTCACTTGCACCAGGCGGGCCAGCATCCCGGCAGCCGGAGCGTGGTCGGGGATCTCCAGCTCTCGCCGCATCTCCTCACTGCTTCGGGATGGATGGGTCGAGGTGATATCGATCGAGCAGTGGACAACACGAAAGCGCTCGGACGGCGCCACGCCGGACTCCACCAGGCGTTCCTTAAGGCCTTCCGAGACAGCGATCAAGCGGTGAGCCCAACCTGTGGTCCAACGGTCGATAGGGGGGTAGAACCAACGTTTCAGGGGATTTCTGTAGTCTTCCTTGGGATAAGAGTAGATCGTCGTGACGATTCGGGCTGGGGTGACATGAGCGGCCAGGCGGCCGATGAAATTGGCCCGTACCCCATGCGTGTGCACGATCTGGAAACTCTCACTGGTGATCAATCGGCGCAGGGGCTGTACAACGCGAAAATCGAAGATGTTGGCCATCGGCAAGATGGAGAGGGGGATACCCTTCTGGCGAGCCTCTTTGGATAACTCCCCTTCCAAGAAACAGACGATACGCACCTCGTGATTCTGCTGACGTTGTTCCTGGCAGAGTTCCAAGAACTGGTGCTTGGAACCGGCGATCTCCCCGCCCCCGATCACTTGCAGAACCTTACGCATGGTCGCTTTCTCTACGCTGCAGCACAGGCTGCGGCAAGGCCTCTTCTCGGCCTTTGGCAAGCAAGGGAAGAGCCAACAACAAACCCGTTAAGAACCAAAAAGACACAGCCAGAGAGGGTTCCTCCCACAGATTCTCTGTGAACATATGCACGATGAAACCAATCAACCCGGCCTGGATCGCCCAAGCCAGGTTTATCTGGCTGCGCTCAACCAATACCCGAGTACGCCGGATTCCTTCCCACAAGATGCTGAGCAAGAGGAGCAGAAAGAGCCCAAGCCCGCCATACCCCGTCTCAGCGAGGGTTTTAAGGTAGTAGTTGTCAGCGTAGACGCCCGGCCAATAGCCGGCGCGATAGGCAACCGCCCCCCCGAAAGTGCCCGGCCCGCTGCCCCACAGAGGGTTGGAGGCGGCGATCTCCAAGGCGATGTCCCAGCGGTAAAGGCGTCCGGTGGAGGCGCTCTTGCTCCAGTATTCTCCGGAGACGAGAGAGGAGAAACGAGTGGCAAACTGGGGCAGCAACGGCAAAAGAAGGGCGGCGATCAAAAGGACTGCCAACACCCGACGGTCATGAAAGATTCCCAAGAAGAGCAGGGCGATGCCCAGCGCTAGCCAAGCCCCCCGCGTCAGGGTGAAGAAGATGGCCAGTAAAGCCAAGGCAAAGGCCAGGAAGAAGAGCAGCTTGGCCGGCCACTTCCGTTCGTCTAGAAACAAAACCAAAAAGAGAGGAATGAAGAGGACCAGGTAGCCGGAAAGGGCGTTGGGGCTGGAGAAGATGGAGAAAGCGCGGGAGGATATGTCTTGCTCGAAGTCTCTGTCCACCCAGCCGGCCTTCACAGGAACCTGGGTAACATATTGGTAGATGCCGAAGAGGGAGATAGCGATCAGCACAATCGCCAATACGACCATCAAGCGGCGCAAGCTTTCCTGACTGCGAATGGCATTGAGGGTGGCTAAAAAAAAGAGGGATGTTTGCAGGATGGCTCGCAGACCTTCAAAGCCCACCGAGAAAGAGACCGGGTTGAAGAAAAGGGAGAGGGTAGTCCAAAGAAAAAGAAGGAGCAGCGCCAAGCTGACCCAAGTGAAGTAAAAGCGCCGTTGTGGGTCGCGAGCCAGGCGCAGCAGGATGGCTAAAAGAATCAAGCCCAACAAAGCGAACGACCAGATCTTCCCGAATAGAGGTGGCAGCGAACCGCGGATGCCGTAGTCCAGCAGGGCATAAGCTGCTACGGCGTAGAGGCCTGCCTCCGGTTCGGCCAGAGTCCAAAGGGCGAAAGCCACGACGGCCGTCAGACCGAGGACCGGGATCGGACCCCAGAAGAAGGAAGAGAGGCCAAGCCAACCTCCCAGCGCGATGTAAAGGAAGGAGTGCTGGCTCTCTTGAAAAGGTCGAGAGAATAGCCGCTGCCACAGCGAGCCGCGCCAGACTCCGGCCGGCAACAACATTCCGGCGAGGCTGAGAAGGAAGAGGGCGAGGGCGGAAATAGACATGGAGAGACCGCGGAGTTCCCCGCTGAAGAAGTTCAGTGCGAAGAAGAGAGTGATGAAGCCGAAGACGGCTGCGGAAAGGCTGGCCAAGGGCGCCTGAGCGGCATCTTGGGTCGCAGCTCGCCAAATGGCAGCTACGAAAGAGGGTCGCAAGCGTTCAGCGAGGAAGGAGGCGCAGGATTGGACCCACCGGATCCAAGCGGAACGAAGAGGACTCCCTGCCGGGGGCTGAGAAGATGAGGGGGATTTCAAACTCGCCCCATCGGCTGGTGGCAGGTGATACGGTATGACCACCCGGCTGAGGAAACTTCCCTCCAGAACAACCGCCGTCCCACGAGCGGCGCTGTAAACGAAACGAGAGCTTACGCCAGCTCGCCACCATGCTGCCAAGGCAGCGGCACAGGCGCCTCCGAAGACCAGCCCCAGCCGCAGAACAAGGCTGGAGTTGGGATGCGGCCGGCTCATGATACAGGTGGTTCGTTGCTTCCGTCGGACGTTTGGTTGTTTGCGGCGTCCGGCGGGAGCAGGCTGCTCTCATCTGCCGGGGCCGTTTCGCTGCTGCCATCGTCGCCGGCTGGTGTTTCTTCCCCGCTGGGAGTGGTGGTGAGGGGCTCTGGGGGGTGTTCATAAGCCGAGAGAATATCTTCCAACCCCGCCTCGTCAACGATCCAATAGCTGATCCCATCCAGCAAGGTCGCTTCCCCTGGGACCATCTGCATTTGAACTTGATTCATGTTCATATTGGCCAGCGCCTTCCCCAGGGAGAGGGCTTTGTCGATCGGCAAGTTGGTGGAGACGTAAGGTGTGATCTCGTTGAAGATGAGCGGCAGCTTGAAGACGTTAGCCATGGTGAAGTGCTGGTCGATCAAAGCGGAGAGGAAAAGCTGCTGCTTGCTGACCCGGGCGATGTCACCCTCCGGGTAATAACGGTAGCGCACGAAAGCCAGGCACTGCTCGCCGTTGAGGTGCTGCAAGCCGGGCTCTAGATCGATCCCCTCCTGCGGGTAGTACATGCGCTCCTCAATGTTTAGGTCCACTCCTCCGAGGATCTCCATGGCCCGGGAGAAACCATCGAAGTTGATCTCCACGTAGTAGTGAATGCTCTGCCCCAACAACTGAGTGACCGTCTCCAATAGAAGCGGGATGCCACCGAAGAAGTGAGCGTGATTTACCTTGTCCATGCCATAGCCGGGGATCGCCACCCGCGAGTCGCGGGGTATGGAGAGGATCAGGACGGCCGGCTCGGGCCGGGTGGTGTCCACGCTGACGAAGATGATGGTGTCGGAACGGCTCTCCGTCTCACCGGGGCGAGCGTCTACTCCCATCACGAGGAGGTTGATCTTCTCCCCCGGGGTGGGCTCCGGCAACTCGATCAGCGTCTCGCTGCCGCCCACCAGCACCGGCCGCTGCATTTGCTGCCAGCGCCAATAGAACCAACCGGCTGTCCCTCCCACCAGCAGCACCAGGACGGCCAGGGCGACGATCAGCGCTTTTTGCCAGGCGCGCATGCGGTTTCCACTCATGGTTGTCATTCTATTCGCTTTTTCATGCCTCTTCAATTGTGGCGCCGGAGAGCTGCTATGCGCACCTTGGCTCGCTCCAGGAAGGGAACGATCTCCTTCACTTTGAAGAGGTAGAGGAGGAGGCCGTAGAGGAAGGCGCCGGTTATGATCAAAGCGCCCACCTCCAAAAGCCGTCCGGTGACTCGCTGCACATCCAGGACGCGCAGCAGCAATCCGTCCAACAACCAACAGACAGCGCCCATGATGGCCGCAGCGGCGACCATCTTGCCGAGAGACTGGCCAATAGCATGGAAGCCGATCGGACCCACCTTGCGGCGCAGAAACCAGGTCATCAAGATCAAGTTAAAGAAAGCCGACAGCGAGGAAGCCAAAGCCAACCCCCCCAATCCCAGGGGACCGATCAGGAGAAAATAGAGGCCAATTTGCAAGGCCAGCCCGACCATTGTTACCAGCACCGGGGTGAGGGTATCCTGCATGGCGTAAAAAGCACGGAAAAGGATCATCAGGGTGGAGTTTGCGAAAAGACCTGGAGCGTAAAGAGCCAGTGCGATGGAAGCAAGGCCGGTTCCAACCGTGGTTACCTCGCCGTACTGGAAGAGGACGCGGGTGATAGGGATAGCCAGGGTGATCAAGGCTATGGCAGAGGGGATAATAAAGAGGGCGGTGGCGGGGATCGCCCATCGGATGCTCTCCTTGGCCTCAGTAAAGCTTCTTTGGGAGATTTGACCGGTGAGAGTGGGGTAGATAGCCGTAGTGACGCTCATGGCAAAGATCCCCAGGGGCAGTTGGACGATCACGCCGGCGTTGCGCAAAGCGGTGAACGATCCTTCCACCAAGTAGGAAGTGAGCCGGGCTTCGAAGAAGGGGGAGAGCTGATCAATGGTCGCAGAGAGAAACAGGGGAAGCGCCAATATGGCCATCCGTTTCAAATCAGGGTGACTGAAGATGCGCCAGTCGTAGCGAAAACGGACCCCCCATAGGCCCGGCATCTGAGCCAGAAACTGCGCGCCGGCGGCGATCGACCAGCCCAAGGCGGCAGCCTGGATTCCGAGGTCGCGAAAAAGGTAGATGAAGAGAATAAGCGCACTGTTGAAGGCCACGACTGCCAAGGCCGGCAAAGTGAAGCGCTGGAAAGAATTCAGCAGGGCGGTCAGGAGGCCGGCCCAACCGAGGAAAACCAAGGCCGGGAACATGATCTGCGAGAGCTGGGTGGTGAGGATTTGGTCCTCAGGGCTGGAGTTGGGATTCAACCAAGAAGTGAGGGTGGGGGCGAATACGACTCCCAAAAAGGAGATCACCAGCAAGATCAAGAAGAGTATATTGAAGAGGGCGGAGGCCAACCGCCACAGTTGGTCGCGCTCCCCCTTCACCAGGTAACGGGTAAAGAAGGGGATGAAGAGGGCAGAGAGCAAAACCCC
>CAYXFH010000052.1:0-4565 GCA_964464245.1 uncultured bacterium | reverse complement strand
GGGCCGGGACGCAGACCGCCGCGGCATCCCCGGCACCGGACTGGGCCTTTACGTCTCGCGCCGCATCGTGGAAGAACACGGCGGCACGCTGACCCTGGAGAGCGAAGAGGGGAAGGGAACCAGCGTCACCGTCCGCCTGCCCTGGAAGACACTATCCTCCAAAGAGCCAACCTAACCACGCATTAATCTAACTGGCATGGCGACCTCGTTGAATCCAGTCAGAGGATCTTAAGCCGTTCCTTTTTGCCTGTGGGTGATATAGTAGGGCCGCACTGGGGGCCGCGGTCCCAGGAAGAGACATTCCCAGAGAAAGACGGTCCCAGAAAGAGGATTCTTTGCACATCACCGAATACCTGGAAGGGAGAAGGCGACCTTTGATCTCACTAGAGATCATTCCGCCGGAGCGAGGCCAGACCATCGAGGAGCTTTGCCTGACGATCGAGACCTTGATGCCCTTCCAACCCACTTTCATCAACGTCACCACCCACCAGCAGCAGCTTGTTTCTGGCCGCACGCCCCAAGGTTTGCGGACAGTGCTGCAGCGCAAGCGGCCGGGAACAGTGGGGATCTGCGCGGCCATCGCCAACCGCTACCGCCTGGAGACAGTACCGCACCTGCTCTGCGGTGGGTTCAACGCCGCCGACACCGAGGATGCCTTGATCGACCTGCATTACCTCGGCTTCCGCAATCTCTTTGTCGTTCGCGGCGACCCTCCTCCTGGCGAGACTCTCTTCCAGCCCACTCCAGGCGGCCATCGCTACGCTGCCGGTCTGGTCGAGCAGATCTCCCAGCTCAATCGGGGGATCTACTTGGAGGAGCTGCTACAGGCAACTGCAACTGAATTCTGCGTTGGGGTGGCCGGCTACCCGGAGGGCCATTACCAATCAACCAGCCGGGAAGACGACCTGCTGCGCCTCTTGGAAAAGATAGAAAAAGGCGCCCGCTATGTTATCACCCAGATGGTCTTCTCCTCAGCTCTCTTTGCCGACTTTCGCCGCCGCGCAAGGGAGGCGGGGATCATGGCGCCAATTATCCCTGGGATTAAGGTATTGACCCGTCCCAGGCAATTGGCCTCAATCCCGCTCACTTTCCACGTTTCCTTGCCGCAAGAGCTGTTGGCCTGGGGCGGAGAGGCCGATCCAGTGCGCTTTGCCCGCGCCGCGGTGGAACAAGCCACTCGTCTCTGCCGCGAGTTGTTGGCCTTGGAAGTGCCAGGTTTGCATTTTTTTACCATGGGCCGTGGCGCCGAAGTCGCAGCGGTTTTGGCTGCTCTTCGAGACGAGGGATACTTGTCATGAACGAGCTGGGTTTCCTGGAGTTGGCTCGCCGGCGCATTCTGGTCTTCGACGGGGCGATGGGCACCCTGTTGCAGGAGATGGCAATAAGCGAAAAACTACCCCCGCCGCGTTGCCCGGAGGAATGGGCGCTGACCCGACCGGAACTGGTGCGCAGGGTTCACCGCGACTACCTGGAAGCTGGCGCGGAGTTGGTGGAGACGAACACCCTGGGCGCGGCCCCGCACATCCTCCATGCTTTCGGTTTGGCTCTCCAGGCCGATGAGATCAACGAGACGGCGGCTCGATTGGCGCGACAAGAGGTAGACTCTTTTCCCAAGACTATGAAAGAGCGCTTCGTGGCCGGGTCGATGGGACCCGGATCTCACCTGCCTAGTTTGGGACAAGCCTCTTTCGCTCTGCTGGCCGACTCCTACCAGGTGCAGGCGATTGGACTGTTGCGTGGCGGAGTGGATGTTTTACTGGTGGAGACGGTGCAGGACTTGCTGCAGGCCAAAGCGGCGTTGTGGGCGATCGAAGAAGCCTTTCGCCACCTCGGCCGAAGGACGCCGGTGCTGGTCCAGGTCACTGTTGACCGGCGCGGCCGCACCCTCACCGGCTCCGACATCCCCACCATCCTGGCCGCCTTGGAGCCCTGGCCGCTAGCTGCCATCGGGTTGAACTGCGGAGAGGGGCCGGAGGCCCTGGCCGAAGCGATCGGGATCCTGGCTGCGGAAAGCAGCAAATTGGTTTCCCTGCAGCCCAATGCCGGGCTGCCGCGCCTGGTGGGAGAGAATACCGTTTACGATCTATCACCCGAGGTTTTCGCCGCGCAAATGTCGTCTCTATGCAGAGGTTCCGGCCTGAATCTGGTGGGAGGCTGTTGCGGCACTACCCCAGCTCACATTCGCGCCTTGGTCCATGCAGTGGACGGCATTCCTCCTCGAGCGCCACAAGCCAAACGGTTCGCCGCACTTGCCTCTGGCTATCACGCCCAGCCAATTGCCGTGCAACCGAGGCCCTTATTGGCCGGGGAACGCACCAACACTGCCGGAAGCCGTCTGTTTCGAACCGCGGTGAAAGAAGAGCGTTGGGAGGAGGCAGTCCAGTTGGGGTTGGCCCAAGAACGCGAAGGAGCTCATCTGTTGGACCTCTCCGCGGCAACCGCTGAGCGTCATGAGGCAGCAGATCTTGGCAAGCTGGCCTCCCTTTTCAACCGGCAGGCTCACCTGCCCTTGATGCTGGACAGCACCGATCCCGCCGCTATCGAGGAGGGGTTGCGCGCGGTGGCCGGACGCGCGGTGATCAATTCAGCGCACTTGGAAGACGGCGGGGAGAAAGCCCGCCAGATGATTGAGCTGGCTCGCCGCTATGGCGCCGCTCTGGTGTTGCTGACTATTGACGAGGAAGGTATGGCCCAGACTTGCCAGCGCAAGCTGGAAGTAGCCGAGCGTCTCTACCAGATGGCGTTGGAAGGGGGATTGGAACCGCAAGATCTCTTCTTCGATCCCCTCACTTTCACCCTTGCCTCGGGCGACACAAGCCTCTGCGCAGCCGGGCGAGAGACCCTGGCCGCTTTACCGATGTTGAAGGAACGCTTTCCGCAGAGTTTTACCTCACTGGGGATCAGCAATATCTCCTACGGGTTGCCAGCGCCGGCTCGTCGCCTGTTGAACTCGGTCTTCCTGGCGCGGGCGTTGGAAGGGGGCTTGGACGCCGCCATTCTCCACGCCGGCCAAATCCTTCCCCTACACCGATTAGCAGCGGAGGAAGTGCGGTTGGCTGACGACCTTCTCTTCGATCGCCGCTCCCCGGGCCACGGTCCCTTGTCTGCTCTGCTGACTTATTTCCGCGAGGGCGCCGGAGCTGCGGGGACAGATTTCGGGGACAGAATTCAATCTGACTCCCTAGCTTCTTCATCATTGGGGCCTGCTGCCCGGCTGCGCCGAGCCATCCTGGAAGGGGACGGCCATGACCTGACTGAACTACTGGAAGGCTTGTTGACCCGGTGTCCGGCGATCACAATCATCGAGGAGCATCTAAGCCCGGCCATGGAAGAGGTCGGCCGCCTCTTCGAGACAGGGGAGCTCTTGCTTCCTTTCGTCTTGCGCTCAGCAGAAGTGATGCGGAGAGGCCTGGCCCTCCTTCAATCCTACCTGCCAGCGTGGGGGAGAGACCGGTCGGAGGGCTGCGTAGTGTTGGCTACAGTGCGCGGTGATGTACACGACATCGGCAAGAACCTGGTGGGGATGATCTTGGCCGGGTACGGCTTCCAGGTGATCGACCTGGGAACCCGCCAATCGGCGGAAGCGATCCTGGAGGCGGTGCGGCGATATCAGCCGCTGGCCGTCGGTCTCTCCAGCCTGCTGATAGAGTCCGCGCGCTCCTGCCGCGCTTACCTGGAGATCTTCCACCGCGCTGGGGTAAGCCTGCCGGTGCTGTTGGGAGGAGCGGCCATGACCCGTTCCTTGGCCGAGGGGGAGTTGCAGGCGCTTTACCCCGGTCCAGTCCGTTACGCCGCCGATGCGATGGAAGGCCTGCGCATCTTGCAGCAGATTCAGCAATCTAATAATCTCTCCAATCCAAAATCAGCAATCCAAAATCAGCAATCTATTAATCTTCTCAATCCAAAATCAGCAATCCAAAATCAGCAATCTAAAATGAATCCGGCTGCCGTGAAAACGCCACCGTCCCGCGATCTATTCACCCCCCCCTTGGAAGAGTTCTTGCCCTTCCTTGACCGGCGCACGCTCTATCGCCAGCATTGGCAATGGGTCTCCCCCAAGGGTCGCGGGATCGCTGGGGGCGCACAAGCGGTAGAAGCTCAGCGGGAGCGAGCCGGCCGGGCCTTGGAACGTCTGCTGGCAAAAGGCGCGGCGGACGGCTTGTGGGACGCGCGCGTCATCTTTAAACCGTTCAAGGTGCGGGTGGAAGGAACGACCCTGACCATCCTTCACCCCCGCTCCGGGAAGGATTGGCTGGACTTGCAGTTCGCTCCCCGCCACCTCGCTCCCCGCACGTGGGAGCATCTTGCCCAAGGGCGAGGCGAAATCGCCCTGCAGGCGGTCTCTCTCGGACAACCCGCCAGTGATGAAGGAGAGCGGCTCTCCCGCCAGGGGCAGGTGGCCGAGGCCTTCCTCTGGCATGGGCTGTGCAGCGAGCTGACCGAAGCTCTGGCCAAATGGAACGAGCGCCGAATCAGGGTACAATATGGTTGGCAGCGCAGCAGCCGTTGGAGCCCGGGTTTTCCCGTCTGGCCCGACCTGGCGGAGCAAAGGAAGGTGTTTCGCC
>CAYXFH010000051.1:0-4329 GCA_964464245.1 uncultured bacterium | reverse complement strand
CCGCAGCGGGGACCAAGCGGTCGCCCTCCACACCCCAGCGTTGCACCAGCTTGAAGCCGCAGTTTTTCAAGGCTTGCTCGGCAGCGGCCAGGGGGAGGGGGCGCTCTATCACCGTACACTCTTGCTTCTCGAAGTGGCCACTCTTCCCTTTGAACCAGACCAAGCGGGTGGACAATTGGGCCGGCTGCGGGGAGAGGCTGCGCAGGCGCAGCAGGTACTGTTCCCCCTCGGCTTGCGCTTCACTGGCCGGTAACGCTGCCGCCCCCTCCGGCGTCAACAGGTCGAAGGCCACATGGCCGCCAGGCCGCAGGACTTGGGCCGCTTTGGCCGGGAACTTGCTCAGATCAGAGAGGGAGTTGTGGTTGAGGGCGGCGAAGCAAGTCACCAGATCTACCTTCAGCCCGCCGGGCAGCTCGCGCATGTCTCCCCGGCTGAACTCGGTCGGGGCTTGCGCTTCCAGCGCATTCAAGCGGGCCAGGGAGAGCATCTGCGGGCAGTTGTCGATGCCCATCGCTTTCCAGCCGGCACGGGCGAAGTGGAAGACAGCCTGTCCCGTGCCGCACCCCAGATCCACCATTGCGCCCGGTTTGATGGAGGAGAGCGCCTCCAGCGCGACCTGGGCCGCGGCCAAGCTGAAACGAGAGAGATGGAAGCTATCGTAGACGGCCGAGAGGATCCGGTAAGGGTCGCTGGCAAAGTCGAACATGCCTCTATTTTATCCTTTCCGGCTTTTCTTTTATACTTACATGGGATAGGGGGTTCGCTATTTAATTTCCGCCCCTTTTACCCATGAGGAGGACAGATGCAACGAGGGAAGATTCTAGAGCTGGGAATCGAGAGAATGGTCTTCGAGGGCAAGGCTTTGGCCCGCGCAGCCGATGGGAAAGACTCGTATGTGGAAGGAGCGTTGCCTGGGGAGCGAGTGTTGGCGGAGGTCTTCAAGGAGAAGCGGGACTATCGTGAGGCGCGAACGGTGGAGGTGCTGCAGCCTTCTCCCTACCGAGTAGCGCCGGATTGCTCGCATTTCGGCCGCTGTGGAGGCTGTACCCTGCAGTTCGCCTCCTATGAGGGTCAACTGCGCTTCAAGGAGGGTTTTCTTTCCGAGGCCCTGACCCGCATCGGCAAGCTGGAAGAGGTTCCGCTGCAACCGATCGTCCCCTCCCAGGCGCCTTTCGGCTACCGCAACAAGATGGAGTTCTCCTTTGCCGAAGAGGACGGGCTGCGCCTGGGGTTGCACCCCCGCGGCAACTTTCGCCGGGTGGTGGATCTGCGGGAATGTCCGATCTCCGGCTTCCCGGCCGACCAGTTCCTGTCCCGCGCCAAGTCTTGGGCATTGGCCGAGGGGTTGCCGGCCTGGGATGTGAAGGGCCACTTCGGCTGCCTGCGCAATCTGCTCTTCCGCACCAGCGCCACCCTAGGAACCCTGATGGTGGACCTGATCGGCGGTGAAACGCTAAGCCAGGAGGCGGCCCAACGTTTCTGTGAACTGTGGCCGGGAGCGACGGTATTGATTACAAATAACCAAGCTTGGGGGGACAGCCATCGAGTGGATCAACAGCAGATCCTGTCCGGAGAGGGGGTGCTCTATGAGGAACTGGACGGCCTTCGCTTCAGCCTCTCCCCCCGCTCTTTTTTCCAGACCAACACCTGGGGAGCGCTTAGCTTGTATCGCGAGGTTCGCGCCTGTGTGCGCGAAAGCGGCGCTCAGCGGGTTTTGGATTTGTACTGTGGCGCTGGCGCCATCACCTGCTTCATCGGCCGAGATCTGGAGGAGATTTGGGGGGTAGAGGTGGTGGCCGAGTCGGTGGAGGATGCCCAGGGCAACGCCGCGCGAAACGGCCTGGAGCAGGTCCATTTCCGCCAGGGGTTGGTGGAGAAGATCCTACCTGAGCTGGGATCCTTTCAACTGGCGGTGCTGGACCCGCCGCGCAGCGGGCTGCACCCACAGACCCTGGCTTTCCTGGCTGAAGGGCCTTTCCCCTGGTTGGTCTATGTTTCCTGCAACCCGGCCAGCCTGGCTCGGGATTTGAGTTGGCTGACTGCCCGGTATCGTTTGATCCGGGTGACCCCCTTCGACCTCTTCCCGCAGACCTATCATGTGGAAGGGGTGGCTTTCCTCCAGCGCACCTCCTAAGCGGCGAGATCGTAACAGGCGAGATCGTAACAGGCGAGAGGCTGCGAGAGGCCGCTGCCTGCGGGACGGGAACCGTCCGTGAAGTGTCAGCGCTCCAATGTCAGGGCGCCGACCGGGCATGCCGAGAGGCAAGCGGCGCAGGCGTCGCACTTGATGACTTCGGGCGCCTCGGGGTGGACATAGATGCAGTTTAAGGGGCAGACCTCCACGCAGTAGAGGCAGCCCGTACATTCCGGGTAAACGCGGTACACTCCGCCATCCTTGCGGATCGCTCCCACTGGGCAAACCACCTCGCAGAGGCCGCATTGGTTGCACACCGCGATCAGATAACGGCCCCCTTGTTGCGGGTCTAGGCGGATCCCAATGGCCGCCCGCTCCAACTCCTCGCAATGGAAGTGATGCTGGGCGCAGGCCAGACGGCAAGCCTGGCAGCCGGTGCATAGGTCATCCTGGGGGCGGATCCACATCGTTAGGGGGGACTCCCGTTGCCGGACATAGCGTTAGTGTAGCCGATCCGCGACCGCCTTCCAACGCAGCCTACCCAGCGCGCTCTGCTATAATTAGTTTTGTAGTAAGCACGGGAAGGAGAGAGATATGGATTTCGCGGCACTGCAAGCGTTAATTGAACTGGAAGGCGCGCGCTTCTTCGATGTGAAAGTTCCCGACCTGGCCGGGCGGCTGCACCATGTCACCCTGCCCGCCCAGGCGCTGACGGAACACGTCCTGGAGGATGGGGTCGGCTTCGACGGTTCTTCCTACGGTTTCTCCCCGGTAGAGAGCTCGGATATGGTGGTGCGGCCGGATCTGACCACCTGTTTTCGCGATCCTTTCGCCAAGACGCCAACGATCGCCTGTCTGGGAACCATCCACCTCACTGATACGGCTCGCACCCCCTTTCCTGAGGACCCCCGGCTGATCTCCCGTCTGGCGGAGGAGCGGTTGCGCGGCCTGGGGATCGCCGACCATTCGCTGTGGGGTCCCGAATACGAGTTCTACGTCTTCCGCAGTTTCTCCCAGGAGGAGGAGCTGGGACGGGTGGAGACGCGCATCGAACCTTTGGAGAGGATTGCTGGACGCGCCTACCACGCCGAGATGCCCGATGACCGGTTGGCCGATTTCCGGAGCGATGTCTGCCTGTTGCTGGAGGATCTGGGGGTTCCGGTGAAGTACCACCACCACGAAGGAGGCGGCTGGGGGCAGAATGAGATCGAGACGCTCTTCGAGCCGTTGGGGCAGACCGCTGACCATGCCGTGCTGATCCCCTACATCCTAAAGAACCGCGCCGCTCAGGACGGGCTAGCCCTGACCTTGATGCCCAAGCCGCTCTACGGCCAAGCCGGCAACGGCTGGCACGTGCACCTCTTTCTTCAGAAGGAGGGGCGCAACGCTTTCTTCGATGAGACGGACCCCTATGCTCGCCTCAGCCCGCTGGCCTTCCTTTTTATGGGAGGCATCTTGAGCCATGCCCGCGCGCTCTGCGCTTTCACCAATCCCAGCACCAACAGCTACAAACGGCTGGTGCCTGGTTTCGAGGCGCCGGTGACGCTGACCTTCGGCCGGGCCAACCGTTCCTCGGCGATCCGCATTCCCCTCTATGTGGCGCAAGAGAGCGAGGTCCGCTTCGAGTACCGCCCTCCCGATGCCGCCAGCAACCCCTACTTCTGCCTGGCAGCGCTCGTGCAGGCCGGGATCGATGGGGTCCGCCGTGGGATCGACGCTCGCGCTTCCGGTTTCGGGCCCTACGAGCGCGACCTCTTCCAGTCGGATAGCGGGCAACCCCTCTCCTTCCTGCCAACCTCCCTGGAAGAGGCCTTGGACGAGCTGGAGGCGGATCACGGCTTTCTCCTGGAGGGGGACGTCTTTCCCGCCTCTTTATTGAAGCGTTGGCTGGAGACGAAACGGAAAGAGGCGCGTGCGGTGGCTGACCGGCCGCACCCCCATGAGCTGAAGCTGTATTTCTGATTACTTAAACTGCGTGTCGAAGGTGGAGTCGGCAAAAGAACATCATTCTCTGAGTTCCCTGGAAACGAAAAGAGCCCCTTTGCGGGAGCTCTTTTCTATATGGAGGGAGGAGAAAAAGGGTGTCAAATCCATGGTGGGCGATGTAGGAGTTGAACCTACGACCTCTTCGGTGTCAACGAAGCGTTCTACCGCTGAACTAACCGCCCGTCCGCCGGCGATTATACGGGTCGCCT
>CAYXFH010000050.1:0-3606 GCA_964464245.1 uncultured bacterium | reverse complement strand
GGCTTCCTCCAGCGCGTTGCTGGCTATTGCCTGAGCGGCGACATGCGAGCTCGTTGCTTCTTCATCCTCTACGGGAGAGGGGCCAACGGCAAGAGCACCTTCCTTTCCACCCTTCTGGGAATGCTCGGCGAATACGGGCAGCAGGGCGCCGCCCAGACTTTCATCGCCATGCGCGGCGAGCGGGTGCGCAACGACCTGGCCGGCCTGCGCGGAGCGCGCCTGGTGGCCACAATGGAGACCGAGGAGGGGCAGCGACTGGCTACCGCTCTGGTCAAGCAGATCACCGGCGGCGATCGGCTGCGGGCGCGCTTCCTCTTCGCTGAAGAGTTCGACTTTCAGCCTCAGTGCAAGCTCTTCTTCGCCACCAACGCCAAGCCTGAGATCCGCGACCTGGGGCCGGCGATGTGGGAGCGGGTGCGCCTGATCCCCTTCCAGGTGACTATCCCCGAAGGAGAGCGTGATCCTCTCTTACTGGAGAAGCTGCGCGCCGAGTGGCCCGGCATCCTGGCCTGGGCCGTGCGCGGCTGCCGGCTGTGGCTGGACGAGGGGGGGATGTTGCTGCCGCCCGGGGAGGTGGCCGAGGCCACCGCGGGATACCGCCTGGAGATGGACCGCTTGGTTCCCTTCCTGGACGATTGCTGCCTGCTGGGCCCCGAGAAGCAGGTTAGCTCCAAGGATCTCTACACCGCCTACCAACGCTGGTGTCAGGAGGCCGGGGAGAAACCGCTCAGCCAGATCGCCCTTACCAAGAATCTGGTGGAGCATCATAGTGAGGTGGCGCAGATCCGTAGGAAAAGCGAGCGCGGACTTTCTGGAATCGGTCTGGCCGAGGAGGTTCTAAAAGAGCTCCATGATGACGCATTTGGCCTTTCCGGTTAAACCCGCAAAATGGCTCCCAGAAAGGGATGATGACGCATTTGGCTTTTGGTGACGCATTTCTCCTATACTTGTCGCTCCTGGGAAAAAAAGAGAAGAGATAACGGAGAAAAGCGCTATAGGGAAAGATATGCGCAAATGCGTCACCCTGCGTAAATGCGTCACCATTTGCCCATCTGCTTCCTTGCCACGCTTCGCTGGAGTTGCGATTCCTGGCGATCCGCACCGCTTCACCCAGCGTGGCGCTTGCTCCATGAGTATTTTCCGCTCCGACGTCTGGACCAGCGCGCGGCATCAATTGGGGGAGGTGGCCCTTAGGGTGGATTCCTGAAAACAGGAGATGGCAATGGTATGATGCCCTTAGATTATCAATGACCAAAAACATGAATGTTCAGCATAGCGAATCACAGATGGGACCGGAGAACGCGATGAAGAACCAGTTGAAGGAGCAGCTCTCTTCCATGGCCGGTATCAACTTGGCGTATCTTTTCGGGTCTCACGCCACGGGGAAAACAGGGCCGGGGAGCAACATCGACCTGGCGGTGCTGTGAATGAAGGCAAATGCTTTAACCACCCAATACCCAAAACCTTTCAGCGAAGATTGGGGCGTTGGTTACCAAATGAATCTTTTCGGAGAAACCATCATTGAAGAAGTACCCGGATACCTTACAGAGCAACTCATAACATATATCGGGAATAAACGATCGCTTATTCCCGATATAGATGCAGTTGTTGTCCGTGTCAAAAACCGATTAGGCAAGGATCGGCTTCGTGTGCTAGATGCCTTTTCGGGTTCCGGTGTTGTTGCTCGGTATTTCAAGCGCCAAGCAGAGTTCTTAGCAACGATTGATCTAGAGGATTATGCTGCCGTTGTTTCCCGCTGCTATCTCAAGAACAGAAGCGAAGTCAATCTGAGGGATCTGTCAGTTATGGTTTCAGACCTGAATCACAAGGTTGACACGCAAGATCTCCCGACAGGATTCGTGGAAGAACTCTACGCTCCTCGGAGTGAGGAGAATATTAACAAACAGGATCGAGTGTTTTACACACGTCGTAACGCCCGTCGTCTTGACAACTACCGAAGATTGATCGAAGGCGTTTCCAAGGAGTATCGGGACATGCTTCTTGGCCCGCTTCTGAGCGAGGCCTCTGTTCACGCTAATACCTCAGGTGTGTTCAAGGGATTTCACAAGGACCGGATCACAAATATAGGACGCTTTGGCGGAACAAACGCAGATGCATTGAAGCGCATCCTCGGAGACATCCGACTGTCAACTCCTGTCTTGAGCCGCTTTGAGTGCGAAGTTCAGGTATTCCAGGGCGACACCAATGATATTGCTCCCCAGATTCACAATCTTGATCTTGTGTATCTAGATCCGCCATACAATCAGCATCCCTATGGTTCGAACTATTTTATGCTGAATCTTCTTGTAAATTATGAACGCCCCCGAGAAATCAGCGCTATTTCAGGCATCCCAGTGAACTGGAAGCGGTCTTCCTATAATGTCCGATCACGATCAAGAACATGCCTCCGTCAACTTATCGAAGCTCTTGATTCCCGATTTGTACTCGTTTCATTCAACGATGAAGGTTTTATATCGCGTCACGAAATGTTGTCTATTCTCGATCATTTCGGTGTGGTTGAGGTTGTTGATATTCGGTACAATACCTTTCGAGGTTGCCGCAACATCAGAAACCGGACAACGCATGTAACGGAGCAAATGTTCCTTGTAGAACGAACTTAAGAGGAGGATGCCAATAGCCCGAAAACATCAGTTGAGAGAACAACGTGCAGGTACGGTCATCAACGTCACATCGAAGAAGCAGGAATCTGATATCATACAGGCTTTAGCTAAGGTGGTAGATCTCCTGAATATTACGTTCGACAAAAAGATCTCGCTTGTCCACGAAAATAAATGGAATCTCAAGAACATCGTAGCAGAGCTTCGGATCAGCTATCCTGATGTTGAGTTTCACCATCATTTTCAAAACAGCTCAATTCGGCCCGATGGCGGCATACTTTACATCCAAGGCAAACCTGATGATTCATTGTCATACCCAATACTGATTGCCGAAGTGAAGAACCAAGGAACAAATGACCTCCGCGCTAAGGAGGGTCTTCCAAAGCAGGCAAAAGGAAACGCTATCGAAAGACTCGGAAAGAACCTCATCGGTCTACGGACAGCCTTGATGCGAGAGAGCATTTTCCCATTCGTTTGTTTCGATTACGGGTGTGATTTTAGCGATGATTCCTCAATTCTGGACCGGGTCTCTATGATGGCCATGTTTGGCAAACTGAATGCGACCTACCTCTACACCGAGGAAGGGGGAAGGTTCAATAGAGGTAGTTTCTACTTCCGCCCGGAAAAATGGTCGGTTGACGAGATGGTCAAAATCATGAGAGATATTGCGGAACGCTCAGTCCTGTACTACTTCTCGAAGTACCGCGAGGAGCGATTCCGAAAAGTGGAGTAGTGAGCCTTTCGCACAACTCCCGAAATATCTCCTCCGGCCGGCCCCCAAGCCGCCATCTAATGGGGACAGATTTTACTTTGTCACCCTGAGCGCGGCGAAGGGTCTGCAGTTGGTTCTTCATGCCAAAGACAAAGGGCGAGATGTTTCGCTGCGCTCAACATGACAAGAGGGGACGTTCAACATGACAACCCCTTTTGTCATCCTCGTATATTAGACCAGACTCTCTCCATCCTTCCTTGAGGACAAAGAGAGATA
>CAYXFH010000049.1:0-4471 GCA_964464245.1 uncultured bacterium | reverse complement strand
AGCCTGGATCTGTGGCGTCACCTTCAGGTACTCGCTGTAGAAGCGCCACAGCTTGTTGCCGCAGCTTTTCTTATAATCCGGGTTGTTGTTCTCCTGGATGTCCCGCAGAAACTCTTCCACCTCCTCGAATTCTTCCTCGCCGAAGAAGCGGGGATCCCGCAGAAAGCTGCGCAAATCCTTCCGGTTGCGCTCCAGATCCTCTTTCAGGAAGCGGTCGGCCAGCAACTCAGCCGGATACAGGGAAAGGTTCTGCCCTGTCTCCAGCCACAACTGTTCTTGTACCGCCCGCAAAATGGAATCGGTCAACGAACGGCTTCTCTCCCCTTCCATGCCCACAATGCCGCCACCTTCACCCACCAGGGTCTTGGCCACCACCAGGATGCCCTTATTTTTCCCCCCGCATTTCTCAGCCAGTCCGTTCTCCCAAAACTGGAAGATCGATTCACGCTTGCCGCGCCCCGCATTCTCTTCCTTGCGCCGGATGATCTCCCATACCTCAGCAGAACCCAAGGCCAAGGTCCCCAAAGTACACAGCAAGTGCGACTTGCCCGAGCCGAACTCGGCTTGGATCCAGTAGCCCTGCCCGATCGGATTCCCTGCGCTGGGCGGAGCCGCCATATTGCGCAGGATTTCGTTCAGGAAGGACCGGGCTGGGTCGATCTGGAACTCCTCCACCGTGCGCAGCTCCGGCTGCCGCTTCCGTCGAGCTTCGGTATCGTTCTCCTGCGCCCAGATATGCTTTTCCAGCGAATACACCGAGATGATCTCGGGCGGAACCTCCAGGATCTCACTCAGTGGGTTGCGGCTTGTCAGCAGATCTCCCGACGTCATGTCTTCTCCTCTCCTAGTCTTTCCATTTCATATCTGATATCCAAAATCTGTAATCTCGAACTTTCTTCTCTGTCATGTTGAGCTATTTTTTGTCATGTTGAGCGCAGCGAAACATCTGCCCTTTCTTCCGAATCTCAACACTTTCATTCGCATGCCAATCCTTCATTCCTCTGGCTCCTCCCCCTCAAACAACTGCGGCTGTTTCGGCTTTCGCCCACGTCTCGTCACCGGCGCTTCAACCCGTTTCATCATGCGCAGACAAGTGCTGTAGTCCTCCTCCACCGCCACCTGCTGTTCCTCGGAGAGCGCATCAAGGTTCAGGCCGCCCTGCTCGTAGAGGGCTTTGCCCTGCTCGTAGAGGCCGGCCCGGGCAGCGTGACGGATCCATTCCATCAGGGTGGTGACACTGGGTTGTTCATTGGTTGGCACGGGAATGCCTTGCTCCAGGAAGGAGAGGTAGCGTCGGATTCGCCGGCTGAGCCCCCGCTCGCGACCTTCTTTCTTCACCGCTTCTTCCTGTGGCGTGGCAGGAAGGCGCCAGGCGCCTTCGGGAGTCTTGTAGAAGAAGTCCGAGAGCCATTCCGCCAACTGGCGGCGAGGCTTGTCGGCGGGTGGAATTGCATAGACGAAGTGCTCGAAGAGGTCGCTGTAGTGTACTCCCTCCTGCCCTTCGTTCTTTTTTTGCCATTCCCGAATGAAGGCATTCAGCTTGGCTGCCGATGTTTCCTCCTTGGTTGATTCCGCATCGTCCTGCAGGGCCATGGCTGTTTCTTTCAGGTACCAGCGAGCGACCTGATGCTTGCCAAAAAGGTCTGGATCCTCGTTTTCGAAGAGGTTCTTCTTAACCGGCTCATAAATTGGCTCCGCGATTTGAGAGAGCAATCCCTCGAAATCGTGTGCCTCCATAGTTCCCGCCCGCACCATATGGCTGATGACCTCATCATAGATGCGGTCCTTGGTGGTGCCAGGGTGGTCGGCTAGAAACAGGGCGATCAAGGTATGAACCTTCTGGGTGAAAGTTTTATCGTCTTCGGTGCCATCCAGTAGAAAGGTGGGGGCGATCTCACCGAGCTTTGGTTTGCGAAAGTTGATGACAAGGTCGCGTTTTGTGACCTTGTCTGCAGTAAGCTGATTGTAGGATTTCTGCCCGGTATCGATATAGAGCGCGGTATCGGATTTCTCCACGATAAATCCAGCTTCGGCCATAATGTCCTGCACCAATGCCCAGGTTCCCTCGGAAGTATCGTGGTAACAGAGCGAAATACACCGACCAGGCTTCAGCACCCGGAAGCACTCGCCCATGGCCTGGCGCATCATGTTAGCCCAGTCCTCTTCGGTCTTACCTCGCACCTCATTGACGATGATCTCATCTTCATGCCAATGGGTGTCTAAACCGAGCCAGGCTTCCCAAACGAAGTTAAGTTCACCATACTGGACCTTATCCGCATAGGGAGGGTCTGTGAAGATGTAATCAAGTGAATTGGTTGGTAGCGAATCAAGATTTGTGGTTGATTGGGTAGATAAAAATATGATCTCTACTATTTCATTGATAACATTCTGAGCATTCCTGAAATCATTCACTTTTGAGCAAAATGCTTCATAAGCATTTTGAGATCGTGATAACTGCGGAACGTAGTATGTACCTTTGATAGTCCCATGTTCATCTCCTGGACCCCATAAGTACATCCTGCTCATGCTGAGTGCAATGCCCGTAAGACAGAACAAGAAGGAGTGTGAGAATTTTGTATTGATTGAAGCATCTCTTATTGCCGCCAGTGCCCACAAATTGCGTTTGGTGAAGAGCTCGTCCACCGTACGAAAGTTGCTCGTGCCTGCCCGCCATTTGACACCCCAGCACTCCTGTTCCTCCGGAGCATTCATCATCCGATCCTTGGGATACCAATGCGGAATCTCTTTCCCTTCGATCTCCCGAATCTTTCCGAGGTCATATCTCTCGAAATACTCGCGCTTCTTGGGGTTCGGGTCGTTGTGCCGCCGCTCCCCACGGGCTGGCTTACAACTATTCTGGCAGAGGTAACTGACCAATACGGGGATGGAGCCGAACTTCTCACCGTTGGTCTTGATCTGCTCCTGGATCCCCCGACTGAAGCAGTTGGGGCAAACATGGATCTTCTTCGGTTTTCCCGCCGCCGTCCGGCTCTCCACTTCAGGGCAGTCGAACAATGCGACCTTCTCTAGACAGCGCGGGCACTGAAAGACCTGGGAATAAACGGTGTAAACCGTGGTAGCCTTGCCGCCGCAACGGTCGCAGCGCGTCTCGTAGAGCCAGTCGAGCTCCGGCTTGACCTTGAGTTGGAGATCCTCAAATGCTTTCTGGAGTTCATTTACGTCCACTGGAGTGCAGTAATTCTTGGCGATGAAGGTAGCCGCAGGGCTGCGGTCGATGAGGATCGCCTTGCGTCCCTCCATCAGCGCTGCCAGTCCGGTGCTTCCAGAGCCGCAGAAGGGATCCGCCACCAGGTCGCCGGACTTGGTGTAGTGCCGAATATACTCCCGGATGGCGTCGTGCGGTTTTTTGGACCAGTAGGTGTGCATGTTATAGATGGCCGTAGCCTTGGTTGTCTCGATCGATTTGTTGAAGGCGGGTACCTCGTAGTTGTCGGTGACCGGATCATAAGGATTCTCCCTGATGTGTTCTTCCACAAAGGCCCGCAGGTTCGGGTTCGGCTGATCGCCCGAGTAGTAGCCCTCCGGCATCTTCGGAACCTCCCGCCGAAATGCATCGGTCTGCTTCTGGTCCTTCTCACTCTTCATGTGAAATCCTTTCTGGTTCATCGATTCAGGTACAGGCGCACTTGCTTCGCTCGGAAGCGTCCTGATTGCGCTCTTCTGGCAGCCCTTCTAGCCGATTGCCAGCCCATTCATAGCCCTTTTATCCCTTTATGAGCCCATTGTCCCTGGCACGCAGGGGCTGTCTTGATTATCCATGCGACCTTTTGTTTCATCTCCCCTCTGGATCATTCTGGTTTAATTCATGCCCCGAATGATCAAAACAAGCTTGTTTCCCACTGATGATCCTCAGCGATCAATGTCGTCGGCAGCAGGTAGCTTGCGCCAGGCCAGTCGGGGAAAAGCTTCACCCGTCCTTCCTCGCGCTTTCCCGGCAACAAGAGCAGAACCTGGTTTTGGTCAGCGGCCAGGGTGCGCAGAACGTCCAGATCCACCCGGTAAGCAAAGAGCAACTCCAGGTCGGCCAGCACGAGCAGCCCCTTCTTCTGCAGGCCGGCGCGGAGGAAGGTTTGGAAAGCCTGCTGCACGTGGGCAGCGGCCACTTCCGGTCGCTTGGCCTCCTTCTCGGCCACCAATTTGAATTCTTCATCAGGGATCACTGACAGAACTTCCCGGTTCACCGAGACGGGCTTGGGAAAGGGTTTTCCTTCATTCGTGCGAGCTTTGGCCAAGTCTTTTTGAAACGCATCCAAGGCCTTGTAGCTGCCCACAACCGCGTATAGTTGCCGACCTACCGGGGTGGTTAGCTTCCGCGAGAGAGCCTGAATAATCTCGGCGGGGGTCATTGTTCCATCCTCTCGGCCCATTCATCAAGAGAGTGCCGCGTGGTGAACTGGCGCACTGTGTCGATCTCCGAGACCTTGGCCAGGATACCCTGGTTTCGCAGCTC
>CAYXFH010000048.1:0-7709 GCA_964464245.1 uncultured bacterium | reverse complement strand
GG
Source organism: uncultured bacterium (assembly GCA_964464245.1). Classification (GTDB taxonomy): domain Bacteria; phylum Caldisericota; class JANLFM01; order JANLFM01; family JANLFM01; genus JAPLHV01. The sequence continues at coordinate 7,707 of CAYXFH010000048.1, read as the reverse complement.
CGCTCCTGGAGGGAATCCCAGCGGAGGCGCCAGCGCACGAGCTACGCATCGAAGAGAAAGTGGTGCGTCTCTATTTAGAACGCGTTACTGAATGATCGACCAAGTCTCGGGCAGCGGCTTTCGCGCTTTGGCAACGGGCTCCTCGGCCGGATAGCCGAGGGGCGCCAAAGCCTGCCATCCAGACAGCCCCCAAGCTCCGCCCGTGAGCGGCCAAAAGGAAATTCTGGATGGCTGCCGAAATGCTCTGGAGACCGGCCTGTGGTCGCCAACGAGCCACCATTTCAGCCGGCAGTCCTCAGCGGCGAAGGATCCCCTCGAAGGGAGCAACTCCCTCCTCCTGACAAAAAGCGATCAGCCAGGGAGCTTGGCGGATAAAGCCGAAGTAGCGGCCCGGGAAGCGAAGCGCTTCTTCATGACCTTTCGCTTCCGGCAAGTTGCGGATCTCTCGTAGGGGCGGGTTTCAAACCCGCCCGGTTTCTTGGCAATTCGCTCATGCACTTCGCTGGGTCCGGCCAGGAAGAACCAAGCTTGCAAATTGTTCCCGCTAGGCGCCATCAACTTGTCAGCCCGCAGCAGCTTGACAGGACTCCCTGCCGGGGGCTATCGAGCTGCCGGGGGCTGTCGTGCAGCAAGTCCTGCACTTCCTACTCGGGGATGTCTCGATTTTTAAAGCTGCGCACGGAACGGGGAGTGCGGATGGCCTCTTCCAGTTCCATAGCAGTCCCCTTTCTCAATCGACGGTAAGAGTCTTGGAGATGTTGCGGGGGAAATCCGGATCAATCCCCCGGCCCACGCTCATGTAGTAGGCGAGCAATTGCAGAGGGATCGTTGCGGCAATCGGCACATGGAAATAATCCTCCACCGGAAGAGCAATGAAGTCGCTGGAGTATTTCTCCAACAGCGGTTGTGGAGGAGCCACAGTGATGACGCGCCCCAGGCGGCAGGAGACTTCGTTGATGTGGGACGACACCATCTCGGCGTCCTCGACCGTCGAGATGAAGATCACCGGGTAGCCCGGGTAAACGATGGCCAACGGACCGTGCTTGAACTCCGAGGAGTAGGCGCCCTCACAGTGGTTGTAGACGACTTCCTTGGTCTTTAGAGCCCCCTCGTAGGCGATGCCGTGAGTCAAGCCGTACCCGAGGAAGTAGAAATCGTTGACCGGCAGCAATTCCTGCGCCAACTGACGGATGCGCGGCTCGGTCTGCGCGAGAGTGTCCTCGATCAGACCCGGGATGGCCTGCAAATTCACTTTTCCTCCGCCGGCCAGGGCATTGGCAACGGCTAGAAAAAGCACCAGTTGGTTGGTGAAGGTTTTCGTCGCTGGGACGGAGATCTCCAAGTCACAGACCAAGGGCAGGAAATTCCGGCTGCGCATGCTTAAAGTGGAGCCGAGGACGTTGACGAATGCCAGAACCTGACCCAAGCGGCGCCTCTCGCAGTAATTCAGGACATTGATGACGTCCTTGGTCTCCCCGCTTTGAGAAACGCAAAGAAGGACATCATCGGGGCGGAGCGAATCTCCGTACTGCTCGACCATTGCTCCGGCCGGGACGGGAATGGCTGCCAGTCCTGCCAGTTTATTGAAGTAGTAGGAGCCCACCAGGCAAGCGTGGTAAGAAGTGCCCGAGCCGACCAGGAAAAGGCGGCCGGCTTTTCTCAGCGCTTCGGTGAAACGTGGCAACTCTGCGGATTCTTCCAGAAAGTGCAGCAAGTTGGCGACCTTCTCCGGCTGCTCGCGGATCTCTTTGATCATGAAATGGGAGTGGCCGCCTTTGTGCGCCGACTCCTTGGTGTGCGGGCTCCGCTCAGGCTTACGATTGATGGCTTGACCGCTGCGAATGTCGAAAAGCTGGTATTGGTCCCAGCTAAAACGCAAGAATTCGCCGTCGCGAATGGTGACGATGTTCGAGGTCAACTCCAAGATGGAGGGCAAGTCCGAGGAGACGCAGACGAAGCCCTCCCCCACTCCAAGGTAAAGGGAGGATCCCATCTTCACGGCATAGATGGCATTCTCTGCTTGGTGAGAAATGACGTAGGCGTAATCCCCTTTCAGATCGCTCACGGCAGCCATGATCGCCCCGGGGAGATCGCTCAGCCGGTCGAAATGACGTTCCACGGCGTGGACGATGATCTCTCCATCGTTTTCCCCTCGTATTGTGTGTCCCTCTTCCAGGAATTGCTCGCGAAGGGAGATGGTGTTGATGACGTTGCCGTTGTGCGCCCCAACCAAATCCCCGTCGCAATCCAGGTGGGGCTGGGAATTCCTTTGGGCGGGGACCCCGAAGGTTGCCCAGCGTAGCTGCACCAACCCTCGGATTCCTCGCATCCCGGACAATCCGTACTTGCCGTCCACTTCCTCCACCCTGCCGATGTCCTTGCGCAGGTCAATTCTTCCCTCCGCGGAGATGGCGGCGCACCCCACCGAGTCATAGCCGCGATAGGTCAAGTTGTGAGCTGCTTGCACCATAATCTGCCCAAGGTCCTCATGCTCCTTTTGGAAGACGATCCCGAAAATACCACACATGCGATTCTCCTCTCTGCTTAGGCCGCTTCATCCTGGGGAAAGGCGGTCCATGGTCCAATGTCCCGGACGCTATGGGGACAGATTACGCTACATTATGGGGACAGATTTAAATCTGTCCCCATAATGGGCCAACAGCCTGTGGCAGCGTGTCCAAGCACTTCTTCCCAGATGGTTTGCGCCAAAGCCTCTCCATACGCTTTCGCGGCCTGCGGGTCCCTGCCGGTAAGGATACGGCCGTTACGAACGACCTCTTCATCTTGGCAGACGGCGCCCAGCGAGACGAGCCGTTCGATGGCCTTCGGCGAGCGGTAGACAGTGGCCGGCAAACCCTTTAACAGTCCAGCTTCAGCCAGTACAACCGGTGAGAGACAGATCGCTGCTACCACCTTTCCGGCCTGGTCAAACCGGCGGACCAGCTCTACCAAGGGAGCATGGTCCCAGAGATGACGGGGCGATCCCGAACCGCCGGCGATGGTTATCGCCTGGAACTGTTCTGGATCCACCTGGTCAAGGATCAGCTCCGGCTCAACAACACTGCCGAACATCCCTTTGGCCTGCCCTGGACGAGTGCTGGCCGTCCTGACCAACGCTCCTTCTTCCTCCAGGATACGCCGGGGAAGTGCGTATTCGTCGTCATTAAACTCCTCCGGTGAGACCACCGATAGTACAGAAATGCCTTCCAGCCTTCTTTTCATTTGGACAAGACCTCCGTTTTTGTTATTGTAGACGAGACGAGAGAAGAGGAGAAATGATGAGAGATACGCTGCGCATTTCGCTGATCCAGATGGATGTCGCGGTCGGTGATTGGGAGGTGAACTGCAATACCGCCCGCAAGTGCCTGGAAGGTTGCGCTAACCTCAAAGCAGATCTGGCCATGCTCCCGGAGATGTGGAGCACCGGCTTCATTTGGCGTGAAAACTTTCTGGAATTGGCCGGCCGCACCTACCGGCGCACCCTAACCCTTCTCTCCCAGTGGGCGCAACGCTACCACCTCCACATCCTTGCCGGCTCCATCCCGGAAGTCTTTGACTCCAAGCTCTTCAACACGTCTTTCCTGTTCGATCCATCCGGTCAGATCTTGGGCAGCTACCGCAAGCGGCATCTCTTTCATATTATCGGTGAGGATCGTTTTTTTCAACCCGGGCAGAGTGAGCCGATCCCGATCGAGACTCCCTGGGGCAATCTGGGAGTTCTGATCTGTTTCGACCTGCGACACCCGCAGGAATTTCAACATCTACGCCAGGCAGGTGTCCGCATGATTCTCCTGCCGGCCCAGTTCCCCGCCCCGCGCGAACACCACTGGTTGACTCTCCTGCAAGCCAGAGCTATCGAAAGCCAGTGCTTCGTCTGCGGCTGCAACCGGGTCGGGATGGATCCTCCCCCCCAGCCATTTTCCTACTTCGGCAGTTCCTGCATCGTCAGTCCGACAGGTGAGCTGTTGTTGCAGGGGCGCAGCCGGGAGACGCTGGTGGCCACCGAGCTGGATTTGTCCCTGGTAGAGAAGACGCGCCGGGAGTTGCCTTTTTACCGCGAATGAGCCAATCAACCACCAAGCCGGAAGGGAAAGCGGCTGGCTGGAGCGTAAGCCGCTGGATCTTCGTCTGGCGGATCTTGGCGGTCTTTGCAATCTCCGCCGCCAGTCTATATTTATTGCTCTACTGGACAGGCAATTTAGCTGTCTTTTCCCAACTGCCTCAGGTTCAACTCTCCTGGTTCCTGCTGGCCGCCCTGGTTTCCGCTGTCACCTGGCTCCTCGACGCTCTGGCCAACTGGTTCCTCCTGCGTGGGATCGGCGCTAACCTCCCCTTTGGCTGGACTCTCTCGGCCAATCTGGCAGCCAATTTCGTCTCCTACCTGACCCCCTTCCTAGCCGGCGGTCCGCCCCTCTTCATCTACCTGCTTAGCCGCAAAGGTGTCTCTCCGGGGTCTGCTGCAATGGTAGTCACCGCTCGACTGACCCTCTCGGCGATCATCTTCACGGTGCTCTTCCCGATCTTCCTGGCCATCTTCCGGCAAGGGATCTCTTTGAGCGAAACGTGGCAGCGCATCCTCAACCTGCCTTTCTTCCTTCTGGGCGCCTTGGTTGCGCTGATCCTCCTCTTCTTTCTCTGGCGGCGCTCGCCAGGCAGCTACCAGCGTCTCTTGGCCGCTTGGCCGATGCGCGTCTTGCTGCGGCGGGAACGCTTCGCTCACTTCTGGAACTGGTTCCTGGGAGAGTTGCATAAGATGGGATCGGCCGCCCGCATTCTCTTCACCCTGGGATGGGCCAACCTGATCTGGGCAGCTCTCTCTATCGTCGTCTACTGGGTGGCCTTCTACTCGGTGGCGCCGATCCTTTTGGACAGCCTGGCAATCCCCCACCCCTTCCTGGAGACCTTCCTCGGTCAGGCTGTGCTCAACGCCCTGGTCTCCCTCTCCCCTACTCCCGGTGGAAGCGGCGCCTCGGAATTGGGTTTCGCCACGCTCTTCATGACCTGGGTTCCAACTCAGTTCCTCGGTCTCTTCACTGCCCTGTGGCGCTTCCTCATCTATTACCTCACCTTGCTCGCTGGCGGGGCTTGTTTCCTCTTCTTAGCCAGTCGGGAGCGCCTCTTCCGGCAGGCGCGCCCGGCCCACCCACCCGAAACGTAAGATAGGGGCGCGGCATGCCGCGCCCCTGTGGATAGCTCGCGGCAGCGCGTCCAATGCAATCCGTACATTCTTCCTATGGAGAGACCGCCCGCAAACGGGCCAATCGTTGCGGCCTCTCCCGGACGAAACGCTCGATCGCGGCCATCAAGTAAGGTTGGGTAAGGTGTGCCTCATCCAACACTTCCTCCAACTTTCCGCCGCTGCGCCAGCGATTGTCCCAATCAGAAGACACACTGTAGTCTCGCGCCACCGCCGAGGAGATCCAATCGTTCATATTGGCCAAAGCCTCGGAAGTGATCACCATCGAGTCCAACCACCCAGCCCAGGGGAGGATCGCCTCCCGGTAGGCGGCATCCTGCCGCTGGAAGAGTTCGTAGCTGATAGCCGCCACGATGCGCACATTCAAATCATCTTGACTACCCGACCCTTGACAGTTGGCAACAGCATGTCCTAGTAAAGGCAAACATTTGATCACTTGGTCAGTAGTGGAGGTTCCCTGCACGATGATTGTTCCCATCGGCGCTGCACCGGTGTCGAAATCTCGGATCAAATAAGCTCCTCGCGCCGCCTCGAAATGAGACGGCAGCCCCAGTTTCTCACGATCGGGGATGGCGATCGGCGGGCGGGTCAGGTGCAGTACGATGATCGGAACCTCCGTGGCCAAGGCGGCGCCCAAGACTACCGGCACCTCGTTGTGCTCCCAGGGGTGAAGGTTGAGCACTTGTCCTTTCGGGAAAAGTTGGGTGACTCCCGGCTCGAAGATGCCGAAGTGAGTGCGCGAATCGTCGGCAGTTTCCGGGCCAGAGTGGCCGGCCACCCATATCACTTTCCCCATCTGCAACGGGCAATCTTGTGCCATTTGGCTGAATAGACGCATCATCCCGTACTTAAGATAAGCAAACGAGCCATAGGTGGAGCAAGCCCCCCAGAATCCATCAAACTCCCGGAAGGGATCACGAGCCAGGTTGACCGAGGCCAAACCGACCATAATCCCAGCGTTGGCGAACTCGGTAATCTCCTGCGGCAGGAGCACCCCTTGGGGATTGGAATAGGCGCCGAAAACGCCGTAGCCGGCAAAATCGCCCCATTTCTTGGCGAAACCAGCGATGTTGGTGGATTCGGCCAAATCAGCCGAACAAGCAATGAACAATGGCCGTTTGTACTCTTTCTCTCCGAATGCATTGACCCAAGCGCCGAATCTTGCCAGCGCGGCGCGATTGGGAGTTTTTTCTCCGGGTTTCGCAAACAATTCGGAAGGGTATTGTCGAAAATCAAAGAGTCGAGGGTCGTGGTACGGGTTCCGCCCTTTTCCGACCTGGCAGGAGGGTATTTCCTGGGGGACTCTATCGCCAAGATCAGCCAGAGTCTCCGCCAAGTACCGGCAGAGCTCATCATCTCGATGGAGGACATCGCTGACAACGGATAGGTTGTCGAGCGTTTGCCGGCGAAAGTCTTCCTCATTGTCTGGAACCGGTTCGCCAAAGCCCGCAAACTGAACGCCATATTTCTCCTGAAAGGGGCGTTTGGTCTCCCAGTACGGTGAGGAGTTGGGTGGATGGGGTGAGCCGTGCGATTTGTTGTCATAGATGCCATAGCCTCGGCCTTTGCGCGTCTTGAACCAGCCAACCGAGGGAACTCGTTGCGGGTTCTCCCCTTCCACTAAGTTCTTCAACACTTCAGTCACGCTTGGGAAATGAGAACCCTGCTCGGTTCCCTCCACCCGCCAGCCGTAGGGGGCAAACCAGTCCACTGGAGTTCCGTGGACCGTGTCAGAGAGTCGGTTGTCGTCGATGCCGAAATCGTTCCAATCGATTAGAAGAAAGAGATTGTCCAAACCCAAAGCCCAGGCTGAGTTCTTGCTCTCGTGAACAGCTCCTGGAGTAAGAGCAACATCTCCCTCCAGCATAAAGACCCGGACTTGGCGGCAACCGGCTCGTTGAAGGGCGAAGGCTTCCCCCACCGCAGCCGGGAACCCATGTCCGGAAGGACCCGTGTTGAATTTCAGAAAGAGCGTCTTCCCGGAGAACTCGGCGTGACCGGGAAGACCACCGCGCCGTCGAAGAAACACCAGGTCTTCCGGGTAGACCAAGTCCACTTTTGCTTGGAAGCGCGAGTCGCCGGTGCGTTGGTGTTGGGTGCGCAAAGCCTCGCTCAGGACGGCCATAGCGGAGTAGACCAAGGGCACGGTGTGACCGGCAGAGAGGATGAAGCGGTCACCAAAGCGTGGGCTGGGTTAGCGGAGGTGCTAGGGCGCGACGCCCGAAAGCAGGGCAGCCAGCAGGATATGGAACGTGGAGCGAGATGCCCCATGATGGCCGCCCTGACGGTAAGTGAGGGAGATGTCGAGGAACCGGTCTACAAGGTCCTGGGGCTTCTCCCAGAACGGCAGAGCCGATGAAACAGAGGCTTGCTGTCGCAGGCTATCTTGCATGAATACAGTTCTCCTTTGTGGAATTCTTACTTGGACTTGCCTCTCTCTACATTTCCCACTCTTGGAAACGCTTGGGAAGACGATCATCGTACTTTGGCAGAACATCGCAAAAACTGCC
>CAYXFH010000047.1:0-8761 GCA_964464245.1 uncultured bacterium | reverse complement strand
CCCGAGGAGCCCCCCACCCCCTCTCCCGCAGCCATTCCAACTTCTTTCCGCTTCGCCATCGTCATTGACGATTTCGGCTACAACATGTTCGAAGCAGAACCCTTTCTCAACTCGCCGGATCCAATCACCATCGCTGTTCTTCCCGGTGTGCGCCATAGCTCTGAAATCTCTAACCAGGCCATCGCCAAGGGAAAAGAAGTCATCCTGCATTGTCCGATGGAGAATGCCCTTGGCGTGAATGAGACAGTCCTCACTTCGATGAACGAAGAGGAAGTGGCGCAGCGGTTGGAGAAGAACTTGCTGGATACGCCGGGAGCGGTTGGGGTCAGTAACCACATGGGTTCCATAGCCACGGCGGATGAGCGCACCATGCGTTTTGTCTTGACCTATGTAAAATCCCGGAATCTCTTCTTCTTCGATTCGCGCACCACCCGCGACTCGGTGGTTCTCGAAGTGGCGGCCCAGGTTGGCGCTCGCGCCCTTGCCAACAAGGTCTTCCTGGACAATGAGAACGACCCCTCTTACGTTCGCGGTCAGTTGGCTGTGCTGCATGACATTGTCTTGCGCGACGGTTCTGCCGTGGCTATCGGTCATACCCGCACCGATCACCTGGCCGATCTGATCCGCGAGGCGGTCATCGCCTGGCAAGCGGAGGGGCTCCAGATGGTCCCCCTCTCCCAATTGATGCCGTAGCTCAGCGTAGTTCAGGGACGTTGTTCAATTGTTGACCAACTCATACAGACGCTCTTGCACTGATCCCGTTCCAAGACTCGCCAGGAGAATCCTCAGGGACGTTGTTCAATTGTTGACTAACTCATTCAGACGCTCTTGCATTGATCCCATTCCAAGACTCGCCGGGCTGGATCTGCCCGGACTTCTCCAGCATGGTATGACGCGAGGCATCGAAAGGCGGTTCTCTTTCTCGATGTTGCGGATCGGGAGCATTTCATTCAAGAATAGTCTCGATCTATCTTGGATAAAGGCAGGGAACGTGAAGCCAATCTTGGTGAAACGGGAGCTATTCACAACGGAGCGAGTTTAAGCATTTCAGCCCATCCACCCATAGAGCGTGTTGGAAGCTAACTTGACAATTGAACAACGTCCCTAAATACTTTAATTGAAGGAGGGATGAAATGATAAAGAGCTTGATTAAGCAAATCAGTATATTGGCGTGGGCGTTTTGTCTGGTATGTGTGCTTTGCCTGCCGGGAGGCGCTCTAGCCCGGGAAGAGGCGGCAGACACCGCGGGAATCCAAGTTGGTGACCTGGCAACAGTGGGTGAACCTTCTATTGCTCTGGCCGGCCTCCCCCTCGCTTCGTGGACCAACCTCAATCCGTCTAACCAACCGTCCACGCGCTACGGTCACGACATGGCTTACGACAGCCAGAGCGGCAAGGTGATCCTCTTCGGAGGGAGCAACACCAGCGGCAGTGGACTGAACGACACTTGGGCATACGACCCAGCCGGTAACACCTGGACCAACCGCAGCCCGAGCAACTCGCCGCCAGCGCGCTCCGCTTACGCCATGGCTTTTGACAGCCAGAGCGGTAAAGTGATCCTCTACGGGGGAGTGAATATCAATGGCACCGGCTACCTCAACGACACTTGGGCGTATGACTGCGCGAGTAATACCTGGACCAACCGCAATCCGGCCAACCCGCCACCCATGCGCTACATTCACGCCATGGCCTACGACAGCCAGAGCGGCAAGGTGATCCTCTTCGGAGGAAATGGTCCCACCGCTTCTACCTTCTATAACGATACCTGGGCTTACGACTATGCTGGTAACACCTGGACCAACCGCAATCCGGTCAACCCGCCTCCCTTGCGCTACAACCACGCCATGGCCTATGACAGCCAGAGCGGCAAGGTGATCCTCTTCGGAGGATACGGCGTTAGCGGCCTCCTCAACGACACTTGGGCTTATAACTATGCCAGTAATACCTGGACCAACCGCAATCCATCCAATCCGCCACCCTTGCGCGCAAGTCACGCCATGACTTACGACGGCCAAATCGGTCAAGTAATCCTCTTCGGAGGAGATGATGGTAAATACATCGGCCTCAACGACACCTGGGCATACGACTACGCCACCAACGGTTGGACCAACTGCAACCCGAGCAACCTGCCGCCGGGGCGCTGGCGCCTTGCGCTAGCCTACGACAGCCAGAACGGGAAGGCGATCCTCTTCGGAGGAGTAAACACCAATGGCACTAATCTGCTCAACGACACCTGGGCTCTGACCTTCCAGACAGCAGTCACCCTCACCTACAACCTCTCCGCCGGCTGGAACATGATCTCGGTTCCCCTCGTCCTGCCCAACCCCAGCTCAAAGTGGCACATCCCGGAAGGCTGGCCGATCTACTCCTGGGATGCCGCCAACGCCAGATATTCTGATTTGCGCTACCCCAACCTGGTGGTAGGCGCAGGCTACTGGCTGAAGGCGCCTTCTGCCCAGCCATTGACCATCACCGGGCCACTCTACACGGGAGACTCCATTGCCATTCCACTGGCCTATGGTTGGAATATGATTGGAACTCCCTACAACCAGCCGGTCTCCTACAACAACAAAGTGGTGGTGAAAAACGGAAGCGATGTCAGAACCTTGGAGCAGGCCGTGGCTGCTGGTTGGATCCAGGCGCCTCTCTATCGTTGGACCGGTTCCACCTATGCTGTACTAGCCAGCGGCGGATCCTTCCAGCCGTTGGCCGGCTACTGGGTCAAGGTACTCCTCCGATTGGGTTGCTCGATGATCTTCGTCAAGACTTAAGGAATCCTCAGGGACGTTGTTCAATTGTTGACTAACTCATGTAGACGCTCTTGCATTGATCCCCTTCCAAGACTCGCGGGGCTGGATCTGCCCGGACTTCTCCAGCATGGTATGACGCGAGGCATCGAAAGGCGGCTATCTTTCTCGATGTTGCGGATCGGGAGCATTTCATTCAAGAATAGTCTCGATCTATCTTGGATAAAGACCTGGAACGTGAAGCCAGTCTGGGAGGAGCAGAAGCGATTCGCAACATGGCGGGCTGAAGCCTCTCAGCCCATCCATCCATAGAGCGCATTAGGAGCTAAGTTGACAATTGAACAACGTCCCTGAAAACTTCCAGTTTCGAATTGAGTCTTTGCTTTCGGCGCGCTTATTCCTCAGCCCCCAACTTGTGGGAGAGCGGATCTACTTTTTAAGCGATCTTTCCGGGCGCATCAGCCTCTATGTTATGGATAAGGGAGGCAGCGTGCCTGAGCCGCTTCTGCCGCGGGACATCGCCCTGCAAAACCCATTCCAGATGGGTGGCGAACCGTTCTTTGTTTTTCCCAAATTGGGCAAGATCCTGGTGATGATCGACAAGGATGGCGACGAGAACTACCAACCTATATGGGTTCCGTTGGACGGTGGCGAGCCGGAATTGCTCGCCGGAGAGCGTTTTGCCAATCAACAGGTGAACTGCTCGCATTGTGATATCGAGCGCAACCTAGCCTGTCTCCAGGTCGATCCCCGGAATAGCCCAGAGTACCAGACTTGGTTGTGGAATCTGGAGACAGGTGAAGTGACTAACCTGGGGTCCAGCCCTTACGGTAATTGGTTCGCGGGCGCCAACGAGGACTATTCCAAAATCGCTTTGGCTGATGAGTACAGCGCAGGAGACCAGGTTCTCTACCTGTGGGAGAAGGGGAAAGAGGAAAGGGCTTTACTATGCGGCAAGCCCATGGAACAGCGACAGCCGGGCGAGTCCGTGCCATTGAACTCGATCTCTGACTGCCAATTCGTAGCTGGAGGCCAGGGCATGCTGTTCTACACATCCCTCTACAACGACCGCTACGGACTGGGATACCTTTCATTGGCTGACCCCCAACAAGTCCTATCGGTGGAGATTCTTGACACCGTTCACCAGGGCGAGGGGGAACTGACCGGCTTGAAGAATCTAACTGGAAACCGGTACCTCTTGTTTTACAACATCGACGGTTGCACTTGGGTTTATGAAGGCGCCTTCCACGAAGCAGCGCTGCAATTGCGCGCAGATCGGGTGGTCTGCGGGCAGGGGACACTGCAAAATGGGGTGCTTCAATCGATTTATTACGAGAAAGCCAGCGGCAGCTACGCCCTCTCCTACTCCACCGCCACGTCGCCGACACAGCTTTATACCTTGGAAAAGACAGACCGGCAGATCGCGCCACTCACCCGAGAGCGGACCTTGGGCATTCCCCAGAACCTTCTGTCAATGGGGGAAAATGCTTCTTTCATTAGTCACGACGGATTGCGGGTATCCGCCCTGCTGTACCTTCCTGCGGCGGAATTGGGATACCAGGGGAAACGGCCAGTTGTGTTTTACATCCATGGCGGTCCGCAGGATCAGGAGCGGCCGGATTTCGCCTGGTTCTCCATGCCGTTGATCCAGTTCCTCACCTTAAGCGGGATCGCTGTGTTTGTGCCCAACGCCCGCGGCAGCAGCGGCTACGGATTGAACTACATGAAGCGAGTAGACCATGACTGGGGCGGGATGGACCGCCTGGACCAGATCGAAGCTTTCCGGCAACTGCGCGCGGACCAACGTCTCGACCTGGACCGAGCCGGCGTGACCGGTCGTTCGTACGGCGGTTTCATGACCTTGACCCTGGCTGGACGTCATCCGGAGTTGTGGAAAGCCGCCTGTGATCTGTTCGGTCCCTACGATCTGTTAACCTTCCTGGATCGTTTGCCGGAGACTTGGAAAACATTTTTTTACCTGACTCTGGGCCATCCGGAAGAAGAGCGGGAATTCCTCATCGAGCGGTCGCCGAAAACCTACCTGCATCAGCTTTCATGCCCTATGTTAGTGATCCAGGGCGCCCACGACCCCCGCGTACGGGAGGTGGAATCGCGGGACCTAGTGGAAGATCTGCGGGCGCAAGGGAAGCAAGTGGAGTTCCTGGTCTTCGAAAACGAGGGGCATGATGTGATCAAGTTCGAGAATAAAGTACGCTGCTATAATGCTATCGTGCAATTCTTTGCGCAACATTTGAGGCCTTAACCAAAAAGGAGGATCCTCAGGGACGTTGTTCAATTGTTGACTAACTCATTCAGACGCTCTTGCACTGATCCCCTTCCAAGACTCGCCGGGCTGGAAAGAATAGCCTCGATCTATCTTGGATAAAGACCTGGAACGTGAAGCCAGTCTGGCTGGAGCGGGAGCGATTCGCAACATGGCGGGCTTAAGCCTCTCAGCCCATCCACCCATAGAGCGCGTTAGGAGCTAAGTTGACAATTGAACAACGTCCCTAAGAAGCTGTTTGTCTTAAGCGCTGAAAAGCTGCCTTCGTGATTATCGACATGCAGAATTTCTCCTGCGCTCCTTCGAATGGAGCCATGCTTTGCATAGACGAAGTCATCATGCAGATCAACAGGCTCGCTGATTTTTGTCGCACCGCGCGCGTCCCCGTAATATGGGTACAGAACATTACCTTGGATGCAACCGGCGACAACGCTGGTCTGTATACGGCTTTTCATGATAGGAGCCGTTTGGAAAACCTATGCAACAAGAGCAAAGGAACGGAGTTTTTTTCAAGCTTCAAGAGAAGCTTGATTCACTTAAAAGGACTCAACTGATTGTCGCCGGGATCGCCGCGAACGTCTGTGTCGAGTCAACGGTGAGGGATGCCATGCAGTTGGACTATGAGGTGACGTTGGTCTCGGACGGCATCACTACCTTCGACAAAACCCTCCTTGAGAGCGCCATCAGGAATACCATGCTCTTTTTCGGGGATGTCAGTACAACCGAAGAAATCATGGAGGCACTGAGAGAAAATGCATCCTGTCGGGCAGGCTGACCCCAAAAAACCTGATGCACTCACCGTCATGACGTGGCCCCTGAACTCTCTTTGGGGGAAGGCGCTGAAAGAATGCGTTTCGGTTCTCTTCACGTTTTCCACGGGAATCCCCGTAAGGCATTTGGAATACACCGGCGTGGACACTCCGCCTGAACTGCTCAGGGCCTGCGAGAAGGGCAAGCGCCCTCCCTGCGATGTCCTGTACTGCAATACTGTTCCGGCGATTCGTATGGCCAGATCCGGTTTCACCGATTGCCTGAGCTGTGAAGAATTCCCGGTCCTTGGGAATCTTAATCGCAGAGCCCAACCCGTTGCCGAAGGACTTTCTGGCTGGCCCTTCGTGATCGCTTACGACGCGCGGTACGTGATGATGTATCGTGAGGCAGCCTTTCCCGATGGCCCACCGCCGAGTTGGAAGGTGATGCTTGATCCTGCCTTAAAGGGGCGCGTTTCCCTAAATCCTGGAGGAAAAGGGTTTTTCCCCATCGCCCAGGTTGCCGGGGGTGGCGCCATCGAGGACATACCGGCCAACATGGATGCCTGCTGGCAATTCTTAACCCTATTGCGCCCACAAATCAGGATACTCGAGTTCAATAGGAAAATGACAGAATACGTCCGCAAGGGTGAAATTGACGTGCACTGCACGGTGCTCACGAATGTCATGGAATGGAAAGACCAGGGTTATGAGGTATCATGGCATGTTCCCGAGGAGGGCATTTCCGTTGGCGACGACGCACTCATTGTTCCCTCCGGTCTACCTGAGTCCGTCAGCTATTGGGCAAAGCGTTATGTCACTTTCGCCATGGAACGTAATGTTCAGCAGGCTTGGTGCAGCCGTCTCGGGCTCTGCCCCATGCATGAAGGAATCGGGCGCCCAAAACGCTTTCTTGGTGATCCTTCCTACCCAGATACAGCAGACGATTATTCCGGCGCCCTCTTCTTACCCAACAAGACCCTGGAGAAATACGAGCACGGCCTGTGGCGGTAAAACTTCAACCAAATCTTCACCAAATAGGAGGTAGTCATGTTTCCACTTGAGGATAAGAGAATCCTCTCCTTCGAGACCTGGGGATCCGGCGCATTCCACGGCGAATTACTGGCCCTGATGGGTGCTGAAGTCATCAACATCGAGGATCCGCAGCAACGAGGAAATCCTTTGCGCCGGATGGGGTCTTTCTACCTGGATGAGGAAAAGCAGGATAATGAGGGCAACCAGTTCTGTCTTCACAACAAGAAAAGTCTTGCTCTGGACATACGGACAAAGGAAGGCTTGGGCATCCTGCACAAGCTTCTTCCAGCATCAGACGCGGTGATCAATAATTTCCGTGGGTTCCTCCCTGAAAAGCTGGGGATCACCTATAAACACCTTGCGCCGTATAATGAAAAGATCGTCTGTTCGCATCTTTCCGGATACGGACGGGATAACGAACGGGCGGACTGGCCGGGATACGATTTCCTGATGCAGGCGGAGACCGGATGGATGTCCGTTACCGGGGAACCGGGCAGCATGCCAACCAAAGTAGGCGTCTCCGTTGTAGACCTTCTCGGTAGTGTATATGGCGCCCTTTGCACCGTTGCCTCCTTATATCACGCGGAACAAACAGGAAAAGGCGGCGATGCGGACACGAACCTCTTCGATATAGCGCTCAACTGCATGTGCTACCAGGGATTGTGGTTTTTGAACGACGGGTTCATTGCCGGCAAGCAGCCCCGCTCGGCCCATACGACCGAGGTCCCCTCGCAACTCTACAGGACCTCCGATGGCTGGATTTACATCGCATGTCTCACCCAGAAGTTCTGGGAACTGTTTTGCGAGAAAATCAATTGTAGCGACTGGATTAAGGACGCACGCTTTATCACCAATGAAGACAGGCTGGAGCATCGCCGGGACTTGACAGATCTCCTCGATGGGATCCTGTCGGACAAGTCTACCGGTGAATGGGCGGATCTCCTCTCGGGAACGGTCCCCTGCGCCCCCGTCTGCGATGTACGCCAAGCCTTCGAGAACCCCTTTGTCCGAAACTCCGGAAAGATCATCTCCATTCCTTACGACAGAAGCCCGAAACGAAGGGAGGTTGAGTTCATCGCTCCTCCCTTCAGCTTTGATGGAAAGCGGTTTGCCGACTTTACCATCGGGCCCGAGTTGGGAGAGCATACTGCTTCGATCTTGGAATCTCTTGGTTACACCGGCGAAGAAATCCGGAAACTGGATGAAAAGCAGATCATTATCGTCTCAGGTGAAGAACGGAAGGGATAGACAATCATCATGACGAGACAGGAATTTGACGCATACTGCGAACATTTCAACTCCAGCAGGGGAAAGGCGGATGTCTTTGACCGCTATTACGATCCCAACGCCCTCTTCGAGCACCCCTTCAAAGGGGCCTTCAAGGGCAGGGACGCCATAGTCGAATTCTGGACGACTGGCCACAAAGGCATTCGGGAGGCGCTAAAACCGGTCAACGCGCTCTTCGACGCTGATCGAATTGCTGCAGAGTTCATCATCGAATGGGGATCCTCAGGGACGTTGTTCAATTGTTGACTAACTCATGCAGACGCTCTTGCGAAAATTGATAATTGGATAATTGGGGACAGCCACTGATTAAAAAATCAGTGGCTGTCCCCAATTAATTCGAGTCTCCTGATAGCGATCTGGATGATCTCATCCAGCAGATCTTTGCTGTTCTTTCCCTCCGCGCGAGCCATGAAACCGATATAGCTATTAGGTTTCGCCTTGGGTATGCACATTAATCCCGCGAAAGTGTTCCCCTCCAACAAGAACGGCCCCTCCTCGGTCAATATCGCGTCAATGCGGCCAAAGTCCTTGAAACCCAACACATGGTAGGCCTGGAGCGCCAATTGCTGCATCATGCAAGTCTCTTCAGCGGTCAGTGGAGCAGGACAAAGGAAGGTACTGTTGTCTAGCTCTTTTCTCTTGAAAGTTAGGGTGTTATG
>CAYXFH010000046.1:0-7116 GCA_964464245.1 uncultured bacterium | reverse complement strand
CAGCGTGAACAAGCGGGCAGCGCACTCCCGCACTTGCAGGACGCTGCCGGGGGCAGCCTGGATCTCGGCTGAGGCCATCGTCTGAATGGAATCGACGATCAACAGGGATGGCTTGGCCTCCCGCAGCAAGCCCTCGATGGCCCCCACTTCGGCTTGGAAGCTGACCAACAAGTGAGGGGAAAGAGCCTCCAGACGCTCGGCGCGGATCTTGATCTGGCCGGGGGACTCCTCGCCGGAAACGTAGAGGACGCGGTGGTTTCGGGCAGCAATGGACTGAGCCATCTGCAAGAGGAGAGTTGACTTGCCGATGCCCGGCTCTCCGGCCAGCAGCACGCAGGATCCCTGCACCAGCCCGCCGCCCAGAACTCGGTCCAATTCGCCGATGCCGCAAGGCAGGCGGGTGGCAGAGGCTGAGGGTACTTCCAGGATAGAGAGAGGCAACTGCAGCGGCGCGCTAGAGCGTGGGCTTTCCGCTGTCGCTGCGGTGAAGGTATCCCACTGGTTACAGACTGGACAGCGGCCCATCGCTTTCACCGAATGGTAGCCGCAGTTCCCGCAAATGAATGTGCTGGCGCTTCTGTTCGCCGTCTCTCCGCGCTCCTTCTTTTTCCTTGGCAGATCACACTGCCGCAGGCTATCATGCAGCCGCAGTCTGTCATGCCACAGAACATGCTGCCGCTGGCTGTTAACATGCTGCCGCTGGCTGTTAACTGCCCACTCCCTTTTTTCCCGCTTCAGAGCGTCCCGCTAATTCATCGGTGACGGGGCAGGCATAACGGCTGCCGACAAGCTTACTCTACCTGAAGCGGCGAGCGTTGAATACGCCTTGAAGGCCTATTTCGGGCGCAGCGTGGGAAAAGCTATGATTTCGCGCAGCGACTCTTCCTGGGCGAAGAGCATGATCAGCCGATCCAACCCGATCCCCAAGCCCCCGGTGGGTGGCATGCCGAACTCCAAGGCGGTTACGAAATCTTCGTCCACCGGGTGGGCTTCCTCGTCCCCCTCCTCGCACTGCTCGGCCTGGCGTTGGAAGCGCAAGCGCTGTTCAGCGGGGTCGGCCAGCTCGGAGAAAGCGTTGCCCATCTCGATCCCCACCAGGATGGGTTGAAATCGCTCCACCCAGTCGGGTTGACCGGGTTTGTTGCGTGCCAGTGGGGAGAGTACGGTGGGATAGTCGAAGAGGAAGACAGGCCCGATCAACTGCGGCTCGATCTGCTTCTTCAACACCTCGTCGATGATACTGGCCCAGCTCAGCTTTTTCTCCACTTGAATGTCGTGCGTTTTCAAGTATTCCTTGGCTACGGTCAGGTCGCGCAGCGCCTCCATCTCCACTCCGGCCAGGGTGCGGAAAGCTTCCTGCAGGGAAAGTCGTTGCCAAGGAGGCGCCAGTTCCACTTCCTGCCCAGCCAAGGTAACTCGGGTGGCGCCGAAGATGCCTTGCGCCAAAGCGGCGAACATCTCCTCAGTGAGGACCATCATGCTATGGTAGTCGCCGTAAGCCTGATACACCTCCAGGGCGGTGAATTCCGGGTTGTGAGTGGCGGAGATGCCTTCGTTGCGGAAGTTGCGGCCGATCTCGAAGACCTTGGGGAAACCTCCCACAATCAAGCGTTTCAGGTACAGCTCGGGGGCGATGCGCAGATAGAGGTCGGTGGCCAGGGCGTTGTGGTAGGTGACGAAGGGCTTGGCCAAAGCCCCCCCATAGATTGGCTGGAGGATCGGCGTGTCCACTTCCAGGTAACCGCGCTCGTTCAGAAAATCCCGCAATAGGGTGAACAAGCGGGCTCGTAAGCGGATGTTGGCGCGAGCCTTGGGATTGGCGATGAAATCCAGGTAGCGCTGGCGATAGCGTATCTCGGTATCGCGCAGTCCGTGCCACTTCTCGGGCAGGGGGCGGAGGGCTTTGGAGAGAAGGGTGTACGATTGCACTGCCACCGTTACTTCACCGGTGTGGGTACGAAAGACCGAGCCACGCACGCCAAGAATGTCGCCGATGTCCACTAACTTGGTCAGGCGGCCGTAGTCTTCCTCCCCCAGGGTATCTTGGCGGAAGTAGAGCTGGATCCGCCCTTCCCCATCATCGAGGTGGGCGAAGCTGGCCTTGCCGTGAAGACGAAAGGCCACCAAACGGCCGGAAAGACTAACTTCTTGCCCCTCCAACTTGGTGAAGTCCTCCACTACTTGGGGGGCGTTGTGGCTGGCTGAATAGGGGCCGTCGTACGGTTCAATGCCGTGCCGGCGAAGCGCGGCCAGCTTGGCGGCGCGTTCTTCCAACCCTACCTCGTCCGCCATTAGCGACCGATGTTCAGGATTTGGTAGCGGAATTCACCGGCAGGGGCTTTCACGCGGATGAACTCTTTGTTCTTCTTCCCTAGAAGGGAGCGTCCCATCGGGGAATCATCGGAGATGCGGCTGTTCTTGGGGTCTGCTTCGTAGGAACCGACGATGGTGAACTCTACCTCCTTCTGGTTGTCTAGGTTCAACAGGCGCACTTTGCTGCCTACCGAAACAAAGCGATTCTCGCCCTCCACTGACTGCTCGATGATCTTGGCATGAGACAGCATCTTCTCCAGTGTCAGGATACGCCCTTCCACGAAGGCTTGTTCTTTTTTGGCCTCATCATACTCGGCATTTTCGGAAAGGTCGCCGAACTCTTTGGCCCGGGCGATGCGTTCGGCTACTTCGTGCCGTCGCACGCTGCGCAGGGTCTCCAGCTCCTCTTCCAGCTTGACTAAGCCTTCACGCGTTATGTAAAGTTTCTTCTCGGTTGGGATCATTGCTCACACCCTCTTTTTTCTTTCCGCACATTCAGTCTTTTTGGGGATGCCATATTAAGCCACAACTGAGGCCGTTTTGCAAGTCAAATTATGCCAATCGGAGGCGAGGCGCCGCCATCCTTCTCCCACTAAGGGAAATGGGTCCCTTTTCGTTTCAAGTGGATGGCCCTGCTTTAGTGGGCATTGCGCTCCTCCCATCTCAGGAAAGCCGATAGTCCCATCTCAATTATGGATAGTTCTTCCTGTGAAAGAGGGGAAGATAGTTGACAATTGAACAACGTCCCTGAACCATCCCTCGGCGCCGACCAGGGCAACAACCCCCAGCGGGATCTGGTCGGCTTTGGCATGGGCGGGTTTGAAACTCGCCCCTACGGTGAAGAGAGAGTCCAAGAGGGTGGTTTGCTCCTGGCGGAAACGGGCGATGGTGACGAGATCAAGGGAGTGATCGTGTCAAATCGTTCGACTATGTGACCAGAGGACGATCCAATTATGAAACGCCGATTGGATGTATAATGACCATCAGAAAAGACAAACTCCAATGCCCGACTTAGAAAGGCAGAGGTGATCAGATGAAGAGGAAGATTCGAGCCATGCCGAGAAAAACGCTAACCCATCAACAGGTGGTGGATCTAGTAATGACCTTGCCCCCCGACCGCTTGATCAGCGTGTACGACTTCACGCTCTTCGTCATGTCCCATCCCTTGATGCCGGCCGCGGTGGCTGATGTTTTCGGTGAAACCGCAGAGGAAATGCGCACCGACGAAGCGGAGTGGGATCAACAGTTTGAGACCTCCCGCGAAGATCTGCGAGCTATCGCGCATGAAGCCGCCGAAGAATTTCGCGCTGGGCGCACCAAACCTATGGAATTTTCTCCTGAAGGTCGGCTAGTCCGCTGAAGTCTCACACCGACTGGCGATTTTGGGGATTCTACGACAGCTTGTCCACAGAGGTCCAACAACGCGCCGACAGAGCATACTTATTATGAGAGAACAACCCGCATCACCCCAGTCTGCAATTCAAGCGCGTTGATCCCCAAGACACGATTTACTCGGTTAGAGTGGGAAAAGGTCACCGAGCGCTGGGTTGGCTGGAAGACGATACCATCACCTGGTTTTGGATTGGCAACCATAACGACTACACGCGGCGCCTCAAGTAATCGCTAAACGTGTTTATGCGCGTGGCGACAAACGTTTCACGAATAAACCTGTCGCCCAACTTTCCCCTTCCTTCTCTGTCATGCCGTATCGAAACCTCCTTCTCCCGACGGTTCGAAATTATGCGCCAATCCCCTACTGGCACAATAGGCACGGCACCGACCAAAGCAACTGTCCCAAGTCTGAACAGTCCGGCTTTGGCATGGGCGGGTTTGAAACCCGGCCTTACGACTGCTGATGATGGAGCGGGATGAAACGGGAGTCTGAAGTGTTGCCGGCTTCTAAGGCGTTCCGATCGACTACATCGGGAAACACCCCGAAGGGTCCGGCTAAAGCCGGACCCTTCGGGGGAAACGATGCACGGGGGGTGATCTCAGCAGACTACTTTGGCTCCACCCAGGTAGGCGGCGCGGACCCGCTCGTCGTTCTTCAGGTAGTACGCTTCCCCCAGGATGGCGATCTTCCCCACTTCCAGGATATTCCCGAACAACTGGAGGGTCAGGCCTTTAGTTTTACTCTTGGGCATCTTTCGCAATGGAGCGTGCCCAGTCTCAGGTAGCAATGATCTTCCCGGTGAAGCGGGCAGGAAGTATTGCCCTGGAGGCAGTCTGGGTCGTTGAAGAAAATGGAGAGCAAGCCTATCTTAATTATGGATAGTTCTTCCTGTGAAAAAGGGGAGGATAGTTGACAATTGAACAACGTCCCTGAACCGTCCCCCAGTTTACACCCAGGCTGAATCCAGTCGGCTGCTAGCAACGCAGTCGGTGATGAATTTAATGCCGCGAGCGCCATCCACTACCGTCGGGAAGGTGTCCAGGGGGTCGGACGGGCGACCTTCCTTGCGTGCGATCAGAACGTTGCAGAAACTCCGGAAGAGGTTGGCGAACGCTTCGAAATAGCCTTCCGGGTGGCCGGCGGGGACACGGACGAAGCGGGCAGCCTCGGGTGAAAGATAGCCGGAGCCGCGGGTCAGGATTTGTATGGGCTCATCTTTCCGCTGGAAGCGCAGGATATTTGGGTTCTCATGCGACCACGCCAAAGCGCCTTTGTCACCGTAGACGCGAATGCGCAGTCCGTTCTCCTCGCCGGTGGCGACCTGCGAGCACCAATAGGTTCCAGTAGCGCCGCCTTTGTAGCGCAACAGCATGTAGGCATTGTCATCCAGCAAACGGCCGGGGACCATGATCTCCAGTCTGGCTGACAGCTTATCGATCTCCAGGCAGGTGACGAAGTGGACCAGGTTCTCGATGTGGGCGCCGATATCGCCGACGCAACCGGAGGTGCCGGAATAGCGGGGATCGGTGCGCCAGGAGGCCTGGCGGTTGGCCCCTCCAGCGACCCCGGCGCGCTCGATGGGATCGGCCAGCCAACCTTGGGGATACTCGGCGGCGACTACCCGAATCGACCCGATGGCGCCGGAGGTCACCAGGCTTCGCGCCTCCCGTACCATCGGGTAGCCGGTGTAGGTGTAGGCCATCATGAACTCCAGGTGAGACTCGCGGGTCAAGCGAACCAACTCGTTGGCTTCCTCCACAGAAAACGTCAATGGCTTCTCGCAGATCACATCGATGCCCTGCTGGAGGAAAGCTTTAGCCGCCGGGAAGTGCAGATGGTTGGGGACGGCGATGACCACGAAATCGATGCGGTCAACGCGTGATCCTTCCCGTTCCGCCATGGTGAGGAAATCAGAATACGTTCGCTCGGGATCCAGACCTAACTCCCGTCCTGTTTCAAGCGTTTTCTCAAATTCTTCCGAGAAGCTGCCGGCCGTCAATTTAGCCTGATCGTTCATCGCTATCGCGGCTCGATGCACCGGCCCGATGAAGGATCCGGGACTGCCGCCCACCATGCCGTAACAAAGACGCCCGCATGGGTCCCGCTGCTTTTCTTCAGTCATTTCATCCTTTCCTTTCCAACGCCCGGGACAGGTCCTTGAAGCGATCTCGCAAGGACTGATAGAGGTTTTGGTACAAGCGGTACCAATCATGGTAGAGGCCGGCAGTCCCCCCGTCAGGCTCGGTGCAATTCACCAACTGCACCCAGCCAGCCGTGTTCCAGCCTACCGCTTCAGCCGCCAGGCGGGCCGAACCATAGGCCGCCCCCTCGTCCACGCGCGGGATCCAGATTTCCCTGCCCAGGTTGTCGGCCAGCATCTGGCGCCAGAGAAGGCTGCGCGAACCTCCCCCGACCACGCGCAAGCGATCCAGAGGGGTTCCCAGGGAGGCGATCCGCTCGGCGCCCTCGCGCAGGGCGAAGACCACACCCTCATGAATGGAGCGCATCATGTCTCCCTGGCTGTGGAAGGAACTGAGCCCGAAGATGACGCCGCGGGCATCCGGGTCGCGGTGGGGGGTGCGTTCGCCATTGAGGTAAGGAAGGAAGAGCAGGCCATGGCTTCCCGGAGGACTGGACTCCGCCAAAGTCTCGATCTGGTTAAGGGAAAGCCCGGGAGTGAACCGCAGGCGAAACCAGTCCAGGGAATTGGTAGCCGAGAGGATCACAGCCATATGATAGAAGCCCTCTATTGTGACATGCCGGAAGAGGTGTACGGCGCCTGTGAGGTCTACGACCGGGCTGGACGTGATGGCAACGACTGTTCCGCTGGTGCCCAGACTGACCATGGCGTCGCCCGGCTTCTCCACACCGCAGCCGTAGGCCGCAGCAGCGTTATCGGCTCCACCGGCGATCACCGGGATCCCGCGCAGCGAGGGGATGTCAGAGCAAACCAGGGGGCCGATGACGCCGCCGGAAGGGACCAGGTCGGGCAGCGCCGACTCAGCAAGTCCAAGGTGGTCAAGGATGCGACGATCCCAGATCCCTTCGAGAACTCGATAGAGGAGGGTGCCGGAAGCGTCCGAGGGCTCAATTGCGACCTTCCCCGTGAGCTGATAGGCCAGGTAATCCTTCGGAAGGCAGAACCGCGCAAGGCGATCAAAGTGGTCGGGCTCCTGCCGTGTGAGCCAGAGCAGCTTGGGAGCAGTGAAGCCGGTCAGGATGGGATTGCCGAAGCTGGCCAGGACCGCTGGTTCACCGCCATAGCGGCTGGTCAGTTCCTCGCATTCGTCACTTGTGCGCTGGTCGCACCAAAGGATAGCTGGGCGAATCGGCTGCCCTGTTTCGTCGAGGGCTACCAGGCTGTGCATCTGGCCGCTGATGGAGATAGCCTCGATCTTGAATTCCGAAGA
>CAYXFH010000045.1:0-5311 GCA_964464245.1 uncultured bacterium | reverse complement strand
AGAAAAAGAAAAAGAAAAAGAAAACCCCTCCCCCCTAAATACGGGGGGTTCCCCTTTCGCCGTTGAACCAGGCGCTGACCCTTCCAAACCCGACTTCTTCGATGATTTTTGGCAGGCTTATCCTCGCCGTCTGTCCAAGGAAGCGGCTCGCAAGGCTTGGCGCGTCCGGCTGCGAGCGGGGGTTGATCCCCCATTGCTGGTGCGCTGCGCCGTTGTCTATGCCGAGGAGTGCCGGCGGCTGCAGACTCCGGCGCCTTTCATCCTGCACCCCGCCACCTTCCTCGGTCCAACCCTGCGTTACCTGGACTACCAGGAGCTTAGCGTCTTGGAAAGGAGAACAGACCATGAATCCCGCGGACCACGAGCTGGTGAAGTCGTTCCCACCGATGCAATCGATCGGCGAAATTCAGGGGATGATCTCAACCTCCTCTTTCTCGCCTAAAAGCGAGCCCGAGCTCAACCCCGAGCTCAACCCCGAGCCCAACCCCGAGCCCAACCCCGAGCACGAGCAGCGACTCTGTCCGCAATGCGGCGCCCCCTATCGCAGTTTGCTCATCGGCAAACAGTGGTTCAATAGCCCAGCCTGCGATTGCCGTGACCGCGCCGAGCGCGCTCGGTTGGCCCAGGAGTGGAAAGAGGAGGAGTGGGACCGTCGCCTGCAGGAGGCCGGCCTGGGAGCTCGTTGGCGCCAGTGTAGTTTCAAGCAGTTCGAGCAGAACGAAGGCAATCACCTGGCACTGGAGCGCTGCCGCGCCTATGCGCAGCAATGGCCCCAACAAGCCCGCTTGCGGGAAGGGAGCGGCCTGCTTCTATCCGGATCGACCGGGGTGGGGAAGAGCCATCTGGCCGCGGCCATCGTTTTGGAGCTGCTGGAGCGTGGGGCGAAGATCCTCTTCCGCAACACCAGCGCCTTCCTTTGCTGGCTGAAGGACGGGTACGCCGAGGACCGTTCCGAGCGGCAGGAGATGGACCGCCTGGAAGCTGTCGAGCTGCTGGTGCTGGACGACCTGGGGGTGGAACGCGACTCCCCCTGGGAGCGGGAGACTCTCTACCGCGTGGTCAACGGCCGCTATGAGCAACTGAAGCCGATCGTCGTCACCACCAACGCCGATCTGAACCTGCTGGAGAAAAGCCTTGGGCCGCGCACCTTCGGCCGCCTGCTGGAGATGTGCCTGCCTCTCCAGGTGAGGGGGGAGGACCACCGCCGCAAGAGCTCCCGGCAGCGCAAGGACGGGTAGCGCCTTGCTGTCGGGAGCCCGCTTCGGCGGGAACAATCAGGGGCGGCGCCTCCCGCGACACCCGGGAGCCCCGCCGCCCCATCTGTGGGATCAGGTCTTTTGGACGCATCGTTGTGACGAGCAAAAGGCGTTGACCTCCCCAGCTCGTAACGTTACCATCCAATAAATAACAGTAGGGCGGTTCAGAATATGTTGGGCAGAAGATAAAATGGACACATTCAGCCAAAAGAAACGCTCGTGGATCATGGCCCAGGTCAAGTCCAGCGGCAACCGATCAACAGAGACCGAGTTACTCGCGGTGCTGCGCGAAAACAAGATCACTGGGTGGCGTAGAAATTATGCGTTGTTCGGGAAACCGGATTTCGTTTTCCCGAAGGCACGGGTTGCTGTGTTTGTGGACGGGTGTTTCTGGCACGGACACCCACTGAAGTGTCGGATTCCGCAGGCGAATCGGGCCTACTGGGAACAGAAAATCGCCCGCAATTCTGCCAGAGACCGTCACGTAACACGCACCCTCCAAGAAAAGGGTTGGAAAGTTGTCAGGATTTGGGAAGATTCGGTTCGGAAACCATCAACTGTGGAGCAATTGCGGAATGCTTTGGCATGAATAGCGATAAGAAGACAGTTGCGGAGTTTTTCGCCGGTATCGGTCTCATGCGCTTGGGGCTTGAGCAAGCTGGTTGGCAAGTCGTTTGGGCAAACGACATAGACGAAGGCAAAATGAAGATGTATCGCGGGCATTTCGCCGAAGACAATGCCCACTTTTATCTAGGCGATGTCCATGCGGTTGATCCCAATGATATCCCCCCCGTTGCTTTGGCAACCGCATCTTTCCCTTGCAACGACCTTTCTTTGGCTGGAGCGCGTCGAGGACTTGCGGGGCAGCAATCAAGCGCCTTTTGGGGGTTCGTGGATGCCATCAAAGGTATGGGCGCCCGACGCCCCTTTTTAGTGATGCTAGAAAACGTGCCCGGGTTTCTGACTTCTCATGAAGGCAACGATTTCCGTGATGCATGCCTCGCGTTGAACGAACTTGGTTATGCAGTTGATGCTTTCGGTATTGATGCGGCTCTTTTCGTTCCACAGAGCAGACAAAGACTGTTTGTAATCGGGAAACGCGAAGAATGCAAGGCTGAAAGGATTACCGAAACGCTGACCCTCTGCGAGTCACAGTGTCGGCCGCTGGCGCTTGCTGACTTCATTCTCTGGCATCCCGAAATCCGCTGGTCTTTGAGGGACCTGCCTCATATCGAAAAGGCCGAAACAACTTTGGCTGATATTCTCGAAGATCTCCCGGCAAACTCTACGTACTGGTGGAGTCGCCAACGGGCTGAATATCTACTCAACCAAATGAGCGAGAAGCACAGAGAGGTTGCCGACAAAATGATCGCAGGGAAACAGATGACCTATGGAACTGTTTTCCGTCGGGTCCGGCATGGCCGCTCCATGGCGGAGTTGAGGACGGATGGGATTGCTGGTTGCCTGCGCACTCCACGAGGAGGAAGTGGTCGCCAAATCTTGTTTGCTGCTGGCAAGGGTCGGCATGTAGTTCGTCTGCTTACGCCAAGAGAATGCGCTCGTCTAATGGGCGCTGACAATTTCCGAATCACGGTCCCGATAAACCTAGCCCTCTTCGGGTTCGGTGATGCCGTGTGCGTTCCAGTCATTCGCTGGATTGCCGACAACTATCTGAATCCCGCATCCTTGGCGTCCTTGGCATCCTTGGGGTCAGGTCTTTATATTTAGCATTTTGCTCCAGTTGTTCCGTACCGCGCGCGAAGAATTGGCATCCTGCAATTGCGGAATGAAGACGGACGCATATTCCAACCATCACCTCGCGGGGAAGCAACATTCAGCTTTAGTGCGCTGAACTCGGTTCGGGCTCAGGTGGGGGAAAGCCGGAGAGAATGCAAAAACTAAAGACCAGACCCCATCTTTTTCTCTCATCTCGCCTCATTGTCTTCTCATCTCGCCTCATTGTCATCTCCAAATACGACTCCCTCTCGTGTCGCGCCATTGTCATTTCATCTCGCCTCATTGTCATTACATATTGCTTTATTGTCATCTCACATTGCTCCATTATCATCTCGTGTTAAATTATTGTCATCTCACATTTCTTTATTGTCATCTCGACCGAAGGGAGAGATCTCAAACCACCCATCGCTCAAATCCTTCCACTCAGGATTGACGGAAACAACCAGATTGTTCTTCTTCTCTCGACGCCATTTCTTGATTTCCTTTTCCCTTGCTATCGCGCCGAGGACATCATTCGTTTCCTCGAAGTAGACCAGTTTATTCACGTTGTACTTTGCCGTAAAACCCGGAACCATCTTCGTCTTGTGTTCATGCACCCGCCGCTCAAGATTGTTGGTTACGCCGATGTAGATGACCTTGTCGTTCTTGTTCGTCATTAGGTATACATAGTAGTGATGCTCTCTGGGCATCAGATTTCTCCCTTCGGTCGAAATGACAGCGGAGGAACGTCATGACAGCGGAGGAACGTCATCACGCCGAATCTCTTCTCGCAACAGAACCCGCCGCTCAAGATTGTTGGTTACGCCGATGTACATGACCTTGTCGTTCTTGTTCGTCAATAGGTATACATAGTAGTGATGCTCTCTGAGCATCAGATTTCTCCCTTCGGTCGAAATGACAGCGGAGGGTCGAAATGACAGCGGAGGAACGAAATGACAGCGGAGGGTCGAAATGACAGCGGAGGGTCGAAATGACAGCGGAGGGTCGAAATGACAGCGGAGGAACGTTATGACAGCGGAGGGTCGAAATGACAGCGGAGGAACGTCATGACAGCGGAGGAACGTCATCACGCCGAATCTCTTCTCGAAACAGCACCCGCCGCTCCTCCTCGATGTGCTCGTCCGCCCGAACTAACGGGAGATCCAGATTGACCGGAGGTCTATTCCTGCTGCTGAGGATCGAATACTTGACCCCGCCTTTATTGGACGGAGTCGTCGACCTTGCTGATGGTCAGCATCTCCTCGACAATAACTATCTCCGGCTGGTACATCTCCTCTATGTCTCCCCCCGCTAGCTCATTCTGTCTCCTGGCCCACCGCGCCGCGTGCCGGTCTTCTTCCTCTCCCTCCACCAGCAGGCCAAACTTGGGGTGCAACTGGACGCTGACGTCCTTCTTGGCCAGCATATCGAGCAGAGCCCAGATTGCCCCCGAGGTATTTCCCGTCAATTCTTCCCTGATCTCGTCGTCTACCCAGAAGTAGTGTCTCCCCTCTTGGTAAATAATGCGCGCATCAAAGCCGGCCTTGACGAGCGCTTCGGTCAGGTTCAAAAGGAAGGGTTCGATCACGCTCCAGTCGGAATCCTCCGCCACGGCGTCATACAACTTGCGGTTCATCGGGTAATGCTTGCTGGTCATCTTGTTTCCTCTCTTTTCTTGGGGTCAGGTCTTTATATTTAGCATTTTGCGCCTGTGCTTCTGCGCTGCGAAGAATCAGCTCCCTCCATTTTGGATCGAATACGGGAGCACGTTTCAGCATATCACCTTGCGGGGAAGAAGTATCCAATCCCATGGCGCCGGCCCGCTTTCCGTTTTCCAACAGCAGGAGGTTTTGGATTCTTCAAACACTCATCATGATCATCCACGTTGCGCAAAACACAAATAGGTTCCCCACTGGTTCCTTTCTCATAATGAATCGTAAAACGGTACTTCTGATCTAAGCGCGCTTCCCAGGCGCCATCCCGTCCTTGCAGTTTCTTCACTTCCAGAGATGGATGCCGTTGGTCTTGCCCAAACAAGGCCAAGGCCTTAAGCATTTTCCGTTGAGTATCAGTTGGCAGCGATCGAAAAGCTTCAAGAAAGCGTTCGGTGCGACGGAATATCACTCCTTCTGAGCCTACCTCTTAAACCTCCCTCATCTTACCACCCACGATCCCTTTTCCCAGTCCTTCCGTCTATATTCACCCCCAAGCACGCCACCGATGTTGACCCCAGATGGGCCACTCGTCTTCGCCCGGAGTAGACTGCCCCGATCAGGTCAGGATCCACCCCCAGGAGATGACAATACCCACCTTTTCCTGCCTGTCTTACCCAATCTATC
>CAYXFH010000044.1:0-7563 GCA_964464245.1 uncultured bacterium | reverse complement strand
GCCAAGAGAATAGATGAGGTCTTGGAACAAGTTGGCTTGAACGAGGAAAGGACGCGCGTCAGCGATTTGAGCCAAGAGGGGCGCTGCCGACTCGGTTTGGCCCAGGCTCTCCTCCTTGGCCCCCCGCTGCTCCTCCTCGACGACCCGCTGGCCTCCTGCGCCGGAGAGAGCCGGTCTCGCCTGGAAACATTGCTCCTCTCCCTACGAAGGGAAGGAACGGTACTCTTCAGCAGTGACACGCTCGGCCCGCTAGAAGAGCAGTGCGACTCTCTGGCCGTGCTCGATCGTGGGAAACTTCTCCTCCAGGAGAAGCTGGATCCCTTGCGGCAGAGGTACCAGGAACCGGCCCTGGTCCTCGAATTGAGCGACTGTCCGGCCGCTTTCCTGGCAGCTCTGCAAGCTGAACCCTGGCTTGAGGAGGCCACCCCGCAGGACGGCTTGCTGCGCCTGCGGGTGCGTGACTTGGAGCAGGCCGCCCTTTCGCTGCCGCCCTTAATTAGCAGCCATCGCTTAGCCTTGCGGCGCCTTTCGGTGGACAAGCAACCCCTCGCAGCGCTCCTGGCTCGCGCCGGCAAGGAGAGCATCACTCATGCTTAACGCCTTTTGGCGAAAAGAGTGGCAAGAGATCTGGCGGGAGGGGACGGCCTGGGCGCTTGGGGGGCTCTTCCTGGTTCTGGCAGCCATTGTGCCGATCTCCTTCCGCTACCTTCCTGAGCTGTGGTTGGTGGAGCTTTTCCCAAGCGTCAGCCTCTTCCTGCAAACCCAGGAGGAGGGCGCCTCGATCGTCTTCTTGCTGATCTGGGCGGCGCTGGGCAGCTTGGCGATGGTCCTCTGGGGGACCGGCAGCATCGCCTATGAGTGGCGCAGCGGCCAGTTGCGGCTGGTCTTGGCCAAGTCTTCCGCCGGGGGCGGGCTTTTGCTGGGGAAATGGTTGGCCGACTGCTCTCTCTTACTGCTGGTAATGGGAGCTTCGTTCGTCCTCTTCAATCAGCTCTGCCGCCAGCTTTTTCCCTACAGCTTGGCTTGGCGGCCGACCTTCTTCGCTTTGCTCTTACTCGCCTTGTATTTGGCCTTTACCCTCGCTTTGGCCATCTTCTGGGGCGCCTGGTTGCGCCGTCCGGGATGGAGCGCCCTGCTCACCGTGGCCTCACTCCTCCCCCAGTTTCTATTGCCCCCCCCTTTCCTGGCTTTGGCTCCAGTGATGTTGATCAACTTGAGTCAAGCAGCCGCCTTCAGCCGGCCCCTCTCGTGGCTGGAGTTAGCCCCCGGGGCGAGCGCCCTGCTCGCCTCCCTGCTGCTCTTGCTGCTGGCCGGGCTCTTCCTCTCCCGCCCTCGCGGGAACCGTTAGGTCGTCTTGCCCCGCTTCCTTGAGTCTGTTAGATTCATCTTGCCGCAGGCTAAAGAGAGGATAGTGTCGAAAGATCACGCGGCGGTTATCCACTTTTTCCACAGGACTTGTGAATAAGCTTGAACTCAAGGAGAGGCGCATGAGGGAAATCCAGGACGAAGCGGAACAATTGTGGGAAGAGACCCGGCAGGTTTTACGGCGCGAGATGTCCCGGCCCTCGTACGACACTTGGCTGAAGAACACCAAGCCCCTCTCGCTGGAGGATAACGTCCTGCTCTTGGGGGTGCCCAGCGATTTTGCCCGCGATTGGCTGCAAACAAGGCTCTATGCTTCGATCCAGCAAGCCCTGCACTCGGTGAGGTCGGAGGATATCGAAGTGGAGTTCCGCGTCGTCTCGATGGAGCCGGCCGAGCTTCCGCTGGCCGCCGACGACCCCAGCCAGGAGCGGCGACACCACTTCAATCCGCGCTACACTTTTGGGTCCTTCGTCGTGGGCGCCTCCAATCGCTTTGCCCACGCCGCCTGTCTGGCCGTGGCCACTGCTCCCGGCCGGGCATACAACCCCCTTTTCGTCTACGGTGGCGTCGGCCTAGGGAAAACTCATCTGTTGCAAGCCATCGGCAACCATATGCTAGAAGCCACCCCACAACTAAAGGTGATCTATCTCTCCTCGGAGAAATTCACCAATGATGTGATCAACGGGATCCGCGACCACCGCATGGGTGGTTTCCGCGATCACTACCGCACGGTTGATGTAATCCTGATCGATGACATCCAGTTCATCGCCGGCAAAGAGAGCACCCAAGAGGAGTTTTTTCACACCTTCAATGCCCTCCACGACGCATCCAAACAGATCATCCTTACCTCCGACAAACTCCCGCGGGAGATCCCTACCCTGGAAGACCGCCTTCGTTCTCGCTTCGAGTGGGGTCTCTTGGCCGACATTCAGCTCCCTGACTTAGAGACGCGCATCGCCATCCTCAAGAAGAGAACTGAGTTGGAGGCGATCGACCTGCCCGCCGAAGTTCTGTCCTACATCGCCTATAACATCACTTCCAACATCCGTGAGCTGGAAGGGGCATTAACGCGCATCTTGGCCTATGCCTCTCTCTACAATCAGGAGATCGACCTATCAATGACGATGTACGTATTAAAGGACCTCATCCCGGTCACCACCCGCCCTCTCTCGGTAGCCGAGATTCAGAAGGCTGTGGCCGGCTATTTTCAGATCCCCACGGAGGTCCTCTTGGCCAAGAAGCGCTCGCGTGATGTGGTCATCCCCCGGCATATCGCGATGTACCTGGCAAGGGAGATGACCGACTTCTCCCTGCCGCAGTTGGGGGAATCCTTCGGCGGGCGCGACCATACCACCGTCCTTTACGCCTGCGATAAAATCAAAACTGAGAAGGAGGCAGATATCAACCTGCAGACCGCCCTCGACGAGATCCGCAAACTACTCCTGCGGCCTCTCCACTGATTCTCCACACCCATGCGACGCCTTGTGAAAAAGCAATACGAAAAAAACCACTTCCAATTTCTCTCCACAACTTTCACAATTCTCTCCACAACAGAAGGTCACCCATTGCGGCCCATTGGATCTACCCTGCCATCCTTATCAACAGGATCCAAAGGGCCTATTATTATGACTATCTAGATATAAATAGAAAATAAAAAAAGAAGGGGATCGGGATTATGCATATTTTTTGTAAGAGAGATGCACTGCTGAAGAACGTCAGTATTGTCCAGAAGGCTGTCTCCATCCGAGGGTCGCTCCCGATCTTGAGCAATATTTTGCTGGAAGCCAAGAACGCCATGCTGCGCGTGATGGCCACGGATTTGGAGATCGGCATTGAAGCCAGCTTTGAGGCCACTGTGCAGGAAGAAGGGACGATTACATTCCCCTCCAAATATCTTCTGGAGATCATCCGCCGGCTCCCTGCCAGCGAGGTGGAACTCTTCGTGGAAAAGGGCTCCCAGGTCAATATTAAGGCCGATAAAGCACATTTCACCATGAGCGGCTTGCCGGCAGACGATTTTCCCCTTCTGCCGGAGATTAAAGAGGGGCAAAAACTGAAGATCCAGCGAAGCATCTTGAAGACACTAATTGAGGAGACCTCTTTTTCTTGCTCCAAGGACGAAATTACCCGCCCCGAGCTGGCTGGCATTCTGCTGATTCTTACGCCGGGCAAGATCCAGGCTGTGGCCACCGATGGGAGCCGCTTGGCTCTGCGCGAAGTGGAAGCGACAACCGAGATCGAGGGGCGTCTGGAAGTTTTGGTCCCCGGACGTTCCCTAGAGGAGTTGTTGCGCATCTTGGAAGTGGACGAGGAGAACGAGGTGGAAGTAACGCTGGGAAGCAACCAAGTGGAGTTCCGATTGCCTCACCGCAAGCTGATTACACGAAAGATCCAGAGCCGTTTCGTCAACTGGGAAGTCGTTATTCCGACGCAGTTTGAGCAAACCTACCTGGTGGATACCAAGCGTTTTCAGGAGTCGTTGGATCGCTGCATGCTGCTGGCCCGTCTGGTGAACAACCGCATCCTAATCACCAGCCAGGGCGCCTCCGTCCTCCTGCAAGCCGTTGTGCCCGAGGTCGGCGAAGTGCGCGAGGAATTGGAGTGGTCACAGGGCAGCGGTTCTCTAAGTGAGAGCTTCAATGTGCGTTATTTGCTGGAAGGATTGCACAACATTAAAACCGAATACAGTTACTTGGCCTTCGCCGGAAAAGAACGGCCCTTGGTGTTGCGGCCTTCTGATGAGAAGGGGTACCTCTATCTGGTGATGCCGCTGCGTTCTTGAACCTCATCCGTCTGGCCCTCTACGGTTTTCGCAACCTGGCCGAGCAACGGCTGGAGTTTAAGGGTGGTTTACAGGTCGTCTGTGGTGGAAATGCCCAAGGCAAGACCAACCTGTTGGAGGCGATCTTCTGCCTAACGGCTGGTCGTTCCTTTCGCTCGGCCGACGATCAGATCTTGGTGGGACAGACGGACGGCCCCGACAAGAA
The DNA here is from genome assembly GCA_964464245.1 of uncultured bacterium. GTDB lineage: Bacteria > Caldisericota > JANLFM01 > JANLFM01 > JANLFM01 > JAPLHV01. The sequence continues at coordinate 3,211 of CAYXFH010000044.1, read as the reverse complement.
AGCCGGGTACCGCTTGGAAGGAGAGATCAAGCGGCGGGACGACACCCTCCATCCCCTTCTCACCTTCGATCAGGAGACCAAGCGAAGAACCCTTACGCTGAACGGCGCTCCACTACGGCGGGTGATGGAACTGTGGGCCGAAGTCAAGGCGGTTCCCTTCGTACCGGCTGACAGCCTGCTAGTGAAAGGACCACCCTTGCTGCGGCGGCAATTCTTGAACCGTTTTCTGGGCCAAAAATCAGCTCTTTACCGCTACCATTTGCAGCGATTCAGCATTGCCTTGCGCCATCGCAACGCCATCCTCAAAGAGATGCAACGAGGTGAGCGGGGAGAGAGCCTGGAGACTTGGAACGGAGTCTATCAAGAGGTGGCCCAAGCTCTGGTCGACGAGCGAGCGACGGCCATTCTCCAACTGGCGGAGGCTACCCAATCCTTCTACAGGTTTCTCTCCCGCGACGGAGAAGCGGTCCGGCTGGCCTACCAACCATCCAGTTGGGAGATCGGCAAAGATCTGGCCGGCGGGGCAAGGAGAGAGATCGCGGCCGGAACTTGCCTATTCGGGCCTCACCTGGATGAGTTGGAGATCCGTTTAAGCGGACGAGCGGCTCGCTTCTACTCCTCGGAAGGGGAGGGGCGCTGCTTGGCCTTGGCCTTGCGCTTGGCTGAATACCAGATATTGTGTGAAGATGGAGGGGAGGCGCCCCTGCTGCTCCTGGACGACGCGCTTTCCGAGCTGGATGGAAGCCGGCGCGAGGCTCTCCTCAGTTTGCTTGAGCCATTGCCGCAGAGTTTTCTGACCACTACTACGATCGATGAGCTGCCGCGCCGGCAGCGCGAGAAAGTGAGCATCTTCGATGTCCAAGACGGAGAAATTAAAAAGAGGCCTGATCCCGCTGGCTGACCTCCTGCCAGCGGCATTACAGCATCTTGGCTTGGAGGAAAAGATCAACGAGACGCGCGCGCGCCAAGCTTGGGAGCGGGTAGCCCCTGCCGATCTGCGCAGCAACCTGCATTTCTACCGCTTTCAAGCCGGCACTCTCTATTTCCAGCCCACCGCCTCGCTTTGGGCCCAAGCTCTGCGCCTGGCGAAAGGAGAGCTGATCCCCCGCCTGAACGAGACCCTGGGGGAAGAACTGGCGCGCGATCTGCGCGTAGGGGGGATCCGCGGCCGGCCCCGGCGCAAAGAGTAAGCAACAATGGGGACAGAATTAATTCTGTCCCCATTGTTGCTTAAATCTGTCCCCATTAGCTCATGCGAGGTTGGCGCCGCACCGCCAGGAACGGTATAATAGAGCCCGTGATGGAAAATCAAGCTCCCCAGTACGATTCCAACGACATTCAAGTATTAGAAGGACTGGAAGGGGTGCGCAAGCGCCCCAGCATGTATATCGGCTCGACCGACTGGCACGGCCTGCACCACCTGCTCTACGAAGTGGTGGACAACGCCATCGATGAAGTGATGGCCGGCGCTTGCCACAACATCGAGGTGACACTCGATGAAGACGGGGCGATTACGGTGACCGACGACGGCCGCGGCATCCCTACCGATATGCTCCCCAAGCTCCGCCTTCCCGGGCTGGAAGTGGTGCTCACTCGCTTGCATGCCGGAGCCAAGTTTGGATCAGGCGCCTACCGCGTTTCCGGAGGTTTGCACGGGGTCGGCGTCTCAGTGGTGAATGCCCTCTCCGAGCTCTTGGAGGCCACGGTTTGGCAAAACGGCCGCACCTACCGCCAGCGTTTCTCCCGCGGGAAGCCTCTTGGCCCGATGGAGACGGGTGAACCGACCGAGCGCACCGGCACCATGATCCGTTTCAAGCCCGACAGCGCTGTCTTCGAGACACTCCACTTTGAGGGCGAGACCATCCTTCAGCGCTTGCAAGAGCTGGCCTTCCTCAACAGCGGGGCGCGCATCCATTTCGAGAACCGGCGCAGCGACCCGCCCGTGGTTGCCGAGTATCACTACGACGGCGGAATCGTCTCCTTCGTCCGCTTCCTCAATCAAGAGAAGGATCCCCTGCATGACCCGATCTACCTGGAAGGGCATGAGGAAAAGCTGTTGGTAGAGGCGGCCATTCAATACAACGCCGGCTTCTCGGAAGAGGTCCTCTCCTTCGCCAACAGCATCAATACGACCGAGGGAGGCACTCACGTCTCTGGTTTCCGCGCCGCCTTGACTCGCTCGCTGAACGACTGGGCGCGGAAGAACGGGGCGCTGAAGAACGGCGATGCGCCGTTGGGCGGAGAGGACACCCGTGAAGGGTTGGTGGCGATCATCTCGGTCCGCTTGGTCGATCCTCAATTTGAGGGACAGACCAAGACCAAGTTGGGCAACTCGCAAGTGAAAGGGATCGCCGAGACGATCCTGGGCGACGGCCTCTCCTACTACCTGGAAAACCACCCCCAGGAAGCCAAGCGCATCGTCAGCAAGGTGTTGATGGCTCAGCGAGCCCGCGAAGCGGCCCGCAAAGCGCGGGAACTGACGCGGCGCAAGAGCGCCCTGGAGATCTCCCCCTTGCCGGGAAAGCTGGCTGACTGCTCCGATCGCGACCCAGCCCGAACCGAGATTTATCTGGTGGAGGGGGACTCGGCCGGCGGTTCGGCTAAACAGGGGCGTGACCGCTCCTTCCAGGCGATCCTGCCCTTGCGCGGCAAAATCCTCAACGTGGAGAAGACCAATCTGCACAAAATTTTAGCCAACGCTGAGATCCGAGCCATGATCACGTCCCTGGGCTGCGGCATCGGCGAGGAGTTCGACCCCAGCCGCTTGCGCTATCACAAGGTGATCATCATGACCGATGCCGATGTGGACGGCTCGCACATCCGCACGCTGCTGCTGACCTTCTTTTACCGACACATGCTGAAGCTGATAGAGGAGGGTTACGTCTACATCGCCCAACCGCCGCTCTTCGGCGCCCGGGTGAGCAAGGATGAAATCCGCTACTTTCTCTCCGAGGCCGAGCTAGGCGCCTTCCGGACCGTCTCCGGGAAGAAGGAGTTGGACGTGCAGCGCTTCAAGGGCTTGGGAGAGATGAACCCCGAGCAGTTGTGGGACACGACCATGAACCCTAACTCGCGCGCCATCCTTCGTGTTACCCTGGAGGACCCCCAAGCTGCCGAGGAGATCTTTACTGTCCTAATGGGAGATAAAGTGGAACCTCGTAAAGACTACATCACGGCCCACGCCCACGAAGTGAGGAACCTGGACATCTAA
>CAYXFH010000043.1:0-5310 GCA_964464245.1 uncultured bacterium | reverse complement strand
ATTCTTGGGCAAAATCCTGCTGTAAAATGGCACATGAATGTCGCCATTCGTAGATTTCGTAGTTCTCACGAATAAATGCTGGCAGTTCAATTGTCGTCATGGTGTTATTTTGCCGGGTTTGCTCACTGCTTTCAATCCATCCCTTCATTAATCACTTTCATTGTGGAGCGTACAATACTGCACAGAGGATCGTACCGTTACTGGCTAGGGAGGTCAACGCCTATTGAGACCTCATAAAGAGCCTGTCGCATAAACCCCCTTCCCCTCAGCTCCCATCATTCCACGGAATTCTCTCTCCAATCAACATGGAGGGAAGGACTAGGAAAAGGCATGGTGGTGGTAAGATGAGAGAGGTTTATGAGGCAGGCTTAGCTTATCGTACAATCTCCGGAATATCTTCTCCACCCAATCTCCGAACAGTGCATAGATAAAATGGGGACAGATTTGCAATCTGTCCCCATTAATTCTCGAGTTGTAGGGGCGGGTTTGAAACCCGCCCTTGCCAAAGCCGTTTACTTGTGGCGACGGTGCAAGGTGCAATGGTGGTCGTCAGGACGGAGAAGAAGTGAGAAAATATACTATCAAATAGGTAGTTAATGGCGGTTAGAGCAATGTGAAGGGTTTTACGAGGGCTACCAGTTGCTTGAGAAGTTGCTTTATTATGAAAGTACTTGACTTATAGATACCATTTTCGCATAGTCAAGGCATTGCCAATTGGAAGGGGGTACGAACGATTGCTGCATTATTCTTTCTGTAAGCCCAGGGGGTTCATCGAAGCGCTTCAAGTCCTGAGCGAGTACGGCGGCCGGGCTCGCATTGCAGCCGGCTGTAGCAACCTTTTACCTGACCTCAAGGCTCGTCGCCTGCAGGATTGTCTGCTGGTAGATATCAGTGAGCTGGAGGCGTTGCGGGGGATTCAAGCCGAAGGGGATTGGGCCACTGTTGGCAGCTTGACGACCATCGCCGAGCTGGCCGGCTCACCCCTCCTCCGCGAGGGAGCGCCGCTTCTCTGGCAAGCCTGTCAGTCCTTCGGCGACCCCCTGGTGCGCAACTGCGCCACCTTGGGCGGCAATCTGGGTCATGCTTCACCGGCTGCCGACACCGCCCCTCCGCTGCTGGCCATGGAGGCCTTGGTGCTTGCCGAGAGCTTGTCGGGGGGGAGACGAGAGTTCCCCATCGCCGAACTCTTCGCTGGCCCTGGACGGACCAACCTGAGACTAGGCGAGCTGATCCTCTCCTTGCGCTTCCCTCTCTTCGAGGGAAAGAAGGCGGCATTCATCAAGTTTGGCCTCCGCAATGCCATGGCGATTTCGTTGGCCAGCGCTGCTCTCTCTCTTCGTATGGAAGATGGGTTGATGCAAGATGTCAAGTTGGCCTACGGCTCGCTGGCTGCCAATCCATTCCGTGCATCTCGCACTGAGGAGTGTCTGACGGGCATGCCGTTCAACGAAGAGACGCTCGCTCGAGCTTCTACCGAAGCGCAGGGGGAAGTGCGACCGATCACTGATGTACGCGCTTCCTCTTCCTATCGGCGCCTGCTGGCCGGCGCATTGTTGCGTCAAGCCGCTCGCGCGGCTTTATCTTGAAGGAGTGGATGATGGAAATCCAAAGCGACCTGAAAGTAAACATTCGAGTGAATGGAGTGGCGGTGAGCGCGCCTGTCCAGGCTGCAGACTCTCTGCTCGATTTCCTGCGGAACCAAGCTCGCGCCACAGATGTGAAATGCGGCTGCAATCAAGGCGATTGCGGCGCCTGCACGGTGATTTACGACGGGAAGGCGGTAAAATCCTGCCTAGTGCTCGCTGCCCAGGCCGATGGCAAGGAGGTCCGCAGTTTGAAGGGATTAATGGATGACCCTCTTATGCATAGTTTACAGAGGGCCTTCTTGGAGTGTGGGGCCGTGCAGTGCGGTTTCTGCACTCCTGGGATGTTGATGGCTTCGTGGGCTCTGCTTCAGGACAACCCGAATCCGACCCGGGAAGAGATGCGCCAGGGGATCTCGGGCAATCTTTGCCGCTGCACCGGCTATAAGAAAATCCTGGACGCTATCTCATTGGCCGCTGCGCAACTCCTCACAGAACACGCTGCCGCGGGCTATCAAGCTGCCGCTGGCTGTCAAGCTGGACAAGCCCCCGGCAGGGTGTCCCATCAAGCTTCTGACCGTCTGGATGGCCAGACACGTGCCAAGGCTGATTATCTCCTCCTGGGGGGTGGCTAAGATGTCGATTACCATCGGCAAAGGAATCCCGAAAGTCGACGCCCAACATAAAGTTCGTGGGGACACCATCTACGCCGACGACTACGCTGTTCCCGGCATGCTTTACGGCAAGGTCTTGCGAAGCCGTTACCCCGCCGCCCGGATCCTGGCCCTGCGCACAGCGCGAGCCGAGCATCTGGAAGGAGTGCATGCGGTGATTACGGCAAGGGATATTCCCCACAATGAACTGACCGCTCGATTTGGACAGTCCACCAGCGTGGGGGTGCAGTTCGAGGGGATTTACCGGGTCATGGCTGATCAGGAAGTGCGCTATTTCGGCGAACCAATCGCCCTGGTGGCAGCGGAGACTCCTGAGTTGGCCGAGCAGGCTTGCCAGATGATCGAGGTGGAGTACCAACCGCTGGAAGGGATTTTCGACCCGGTGACGGCGATGAAGCCGGGGGTTCGCCAAGTCGCGGAAAAACTACACAACATTGCTAGTCATTTTAAGATCCGCAAGGGGAATATTGAGGAAGCTTTCGCTCATGCAGACGTCATTGTAGAAGGCGCATACCAGGTTCCCTATCAAGACCACGCCTACTTGGAGCCGGAATCGGGAGTGGCTTGGGTGGACGAGGATGGGACCATCAACATCCGCGTCTCCAGCCAGGTCATCGAGCACTTCCGGGAGGTGGCCGAGGTGCTGGACCTTCCCCACAGCCGCGTCCGCTACCTGGGCACCTGGATCGGAGGGGGCTTCGGTGGCAAGGAAGACATCACCGTGGAGTCTTTCCTGGCTCTCCTGGCATGGAAGACGCGCCGGCCGGTGAAGTTGACCTACACCCGCGCCGAATCCTTGCTCACCCACAGCAAACGCCACCCCTTCTTCATGGAATACAAGACCGGCGCTACAAAAGACGGCCAGATCACAGCCGTACAGGCCCGCTTGATCTCTGACGCCGGTTCCTACTCGGCCCTCTCCCCTTGGGTGTTGTTGTACGCCACTGTCAATGCGGCCGGACCCTACCATGTCGATAATGTCTGGGTAGACTCATACGCAGTGATGACCAATACGCCCATCACCAGTGCTTTCCGCGGTTTCGGCGCCCCTCAGGTCAACTTTGCCTACGAATCGCAGATGGACGAAATTTCCTACCGCCTGGGGATCGATCCCTTGGAATTGCGCCGGCGCAACTTCCTCCGTCAGGGCGACTCATTGGATACGGGCTGGGTCTATGACCGGCCGGTGGCCATCAGCGAGGCGGCGGAAAAGGCTTGGCAAGCGCTGGGTCCCAAGCCTGCCTCCCCGAACCCGCAAGTGGCGATCGGGCACGGCCTGGGAGCTGGGATGTGCAGCTACGGCCGCCTGACTTTCTTGCACGACACTTCGCGTTCCTATATCAAGTTGGAGTTGGATGGATCGGCCATCATTCGCTGCGGCGTGCCGGACGTGGGCGGGGGCCAGGGGCATATCCTCTGCCAAATTGCCGCCGAGGAACTGGGCTTGGCCATCGAGCGCATCAAACTCTTCATCACCGACTCGCAGTTGACCCCCTTGGCCGGCACCACCACTGCCACCCGTCAGCTCTACATGTCGGGCAACGCCACCCTGAAGGCGGCTCGCATCTTGCGCGGGCGCATGTTGGAGAAAGCCTCTGGAATGCTAGGCGTGCCGGTTGAGGATCTAGAGGTGCAGGCAGGAAAGATCCTCTCCAAGAGCCAACCGGAGAAATCGGTCGGCTTGGTTCCGTTGGTCAACCGGATGTCTACAGAAGGGGAGGAGCTTTTCGTGGAATCCCAATTCAATGCTCCTTTCACTTCCATCCCGGCCAGTGAGGTGATCGAAGGGCAGATCCACCCTGATTACACCTTCGGCGCCTATGCGGTAGAAGTAGAGGTAAACCGGGAAACTGGCGCTTTGCGCGTACCTCGCATTGTGGCCTGCTTCGATGTCGGCAAAGCCCTCAACCCAGTCATTGTGGAGGGGCAGATCGAAGGCGGCGGGATCCAGGGTTTCGGCTACGCTTTGACTGAGGACATGAAGATCGAGAAGGGCATCATTCAGACTCCTTCCTTCGCTGAGTATCTGATCCCCACAGCCGTCGACGTCCCCGATCTGGAGACGATCCTCTTAGAATCGGGCGCCGGCCTTGGACCGTATGGCGCCAAGGGCATCGGCGAGCCGCCCATGGTTTCCATTGCGCCCGCTCTTACCAACGCCATCTATGATGCGGTGGGGGTGCGAATCACTTCTTTGCCGGCCACGCCGGAGAAAATTCTGATGGGCTTGGTCGCCCAAGAGGAGAGGGGCGGATGATGGATTCGGCTTTTCACTCCATCGGCGCTGACACGCCTCGCAAAGATGGCGCAGCTCGCGTCACCGGAGCTGAACAATACGCTTGCGATATCGACCTGCCGGGGATGTGGATTGCCCTCACCCTGCGCAGCCCACACCCTCATGCCAAGATCCTCAGCGTCGAGACCGCTGCCGCTTGCGCGCTGGGCGCCGTGGTCTTAACCCCCGACGATGTGCCGGAGGTCTATTACAACGAGCGCGGCGTCTCTGTTCCGGCCAAGACTTACCGCGACCGGCTGGTCTTGCCGCGAAAAGCTCGCCATGTTGGCGAGGCAATTCTGGCAGTGGCTGCGCCGACTGAGGAGCTGGCTTTCAAAGCTTTGCGAGCGATCAAAGTGGAATACCAGCTTTTACCTCCAGTGCTGGACGCCGAACAAGCGATGCTGCCCCAAAGCGCTCCCCTTTATGACCGTGTCTTTTTCGGCGAAGACCACCTGGAAGTGAAGGCCAACATCGCCTGCGAGCGGGAGATCCATGTCGGCGACGCCCAGGCTGCGCTGGCCGGCTCGGATTTTGTCTTCGAGGAGACCTTCCAACTGCAGCGCGTTTATCACCACCAGATGGACACGAAGACTGCTGTAGTCAAACCGGAGCCGGACGGGGGGCTCACTGTCTGGTGTACCACCCAATCTATCCATAACGTACGCATCCAACTGGGGCGCATTTTCGGCATTCCTCTCAGTAAGATTAACGTGAAGAAGACAGCGCTGGGCGGCTCCTTCGGCTCGTCCATTCAGATGAACTCGGTGATCCCCAT
>CAYXFH010000042.1:0-4342 GCA_964464245.1 uncultured bacterium | reverse complement strand
CGCCAGGAACATCTCCAGTGGGTGGCAAACAATATGCGCCTATTACTCTTTCCGTGGGTCCGAGTTCCGCATTTGCCCAGTCACCTTTTAGGGACTCTGGTCCAACGAATCAGCCCCGATTGGCAGCGGAAGTACGGACACCCCATCTTTTTGTTGGACACCTTTGTCGAGCCCGAGCGTTTTGCGGGCACGTCTTATCGCGCGGCCAGCTGGATTCATGTCGGCATGACCCAGGGTCGGGGTCGTCAAGGACCAAGCCGACACATCCGCTCCACTTCCATCAAGGACGTCTATGTTTTCCCGTTGCATCCGCGCTTTCGGGAGCACTTGCGCGCGGCGTCCAAAGCACAGCCAGACCTCTCCTGGGCAACTCAGCGGGCCCTATGATCACTCAACCAGGATGGAAAAAAGGGGTCATTCTGAGGAAGTTCGTAATCCAGGCTCATCCCATTATTCAGAGCTACATCCAGAAGTTGAAGATTCCTGAACTCATCGCCTCCTACATTCAGCGGGACCACCGGATTAAGCTGCCCATCGAGCAAACCCTTTGCGTGCTCATCCACAATATCTTGACCACTCCCATGCCGATGTACGAGATCGCCACCTGGCTGGCGCCGCTGGATGAGAAATCTCTGGGCTTGGATCTCTCCGAAGCCCAATGCATTCAGGACGATCGCGTCGGCCAAGCACTGGAGTGCTTTTACCGGGGCCGACACAAAGATGTCTTCTTTCACTTGGCCTTGCGAGCCATCAAAGTTTTCCAACTCCAATGCTCACAGATTCATCAAGACACTACGACCGTGACCTTTGCGGGCAAATATGCCGGTTGGGGAGTGCCGGAGTTGTTGACTCATGGATTGAACAAAGACTTTAGGCCCGATCTCAAGCAACTCGTTTTAGGGCTGTCGGTCAGCGCCGACGGTTCGGTGCCTCTGGTTCACAAGATTTACGACGGCAATCAGACCGACGACCGGCTGCATCCCCAAAACCATCAGCGATTGCGCCAACTGCTCAAGGGATCGGACTTCATCTATGTGGCCGATTGCAAGCTGGCCACCACGGATAACCTTCGCCTTATCAGCAGCTGTGGCGGACGCTTTGTCAGCGTCATGCCCAGAACCTGGAAAGAAGATGCTCTGTTCCGTCAATGCGTCCAGAAGGGCAAAGTCCATTGGACTCACCTGCTCTCCCGGAAAAACAATCGCAAACCCGATTCCCAAATGGATCGCTACGATTTGGCCAGTGGGAACTACCAAGCCACCGGCTATCGCCTGCTCTGGATAAAAAGCACTCAGAAAGCCCAACTGGATGCTCAAAGCCGAGCCCGGTGCCTGGCCAAGGCCTTGGAAGCTCTCAAAGGACTTCAGGCCCGTTTGAATACCTACAAGCTCAAGACCCGCCCCGCGATCGATCAGGCCATCGGAAAGATCCTCCAGGACCATCAGGCTCAAGACTGGATTGAATATCAGCTCCAGGCCCATCGAGTCTACCGAACACACTATCCCAAACGGGGCAGGCCCACCTCCTCCCAGAAAGTAACTCAGAGCTGGAACCATCACTTTTCTCTCCGCTTTGCAGCCAAGCAAGAGGCAATCAACCTCCAAGCCCTGACCGACGGCGTCTTCCCCATGATCACCAACCTAACCGAGGAAGACTACACGGCCAAAAGGGTGCTGGAGATCTACAAGTTCCAGCCCTTCCTTGAAAAGCGTCACTCCCAGCTCAAGACGTGGCAAGAGGTGATGCCGGTTCTTCTCAAAAAGGACGAGCGTGTGGTGGCCTACTTACATATGCACGTCATGGCTCTCACGGTGGCCACCCTCATAGAGCGACAGCTTCGCAAAGCCATCAAACGTTCCTCCGTTTCCAGCTTGCCGCTTTACCCCGAAGACAGACCCTGTCCTTATCCCACTCTCTTTGATATCGTCCGACTTTTTCGCGGAGTCGAGAGATTTGAGGCCCTCGACGGTGACCACCTCACTCTATTCCCGGCCCAACTACTGAGGGGTCTTTTAGATAGACTACACTCCAAAAGGGATATACAATCGATGACGTGGCAAAGATTGACGGACGCAAGTTGGATCATAAGGCGCTGGAACATATGAGGATACTCGCTGTCAAGCGAGTGGTGGAAGATGGCGAAGACCCGGGCGAAGTAATGCGGTCTTTGGGACTATGTCGCACCAGCATTTATCCCTGGTTGAGAAAGTTCCACGAGGAAGGTTGGGACGCACTCGTGGAACGGATAGCTCAAGGTCGCGAACCAAAACTCAATGACAAGCAGCGACAGCAAGTCAAACGGTGGATCTTGGGCAAAGATCCGCGTCAGTATGGCTTTGACTTTGGTCTGTGGACCCGGCGAATTGTGCAGGCCTTGATCGAGGATAAGATGAAGGTGGAGTTAGGATTGACCGCCGTGGGTCGGTTGTTGGCCAGTCTGGATATCACTCCTCAGAAACCGTTGCGCCGTGCGTATGAGCGAGATCCGGCGGCGGTGGACCTGTGGTTAAAAGAAACCTATCCGACCCTCAAGAAGAGGGCCAAGCGATTGGGCGCGACGATTTTCTTTCTGGACGAGGCGGGGTTTCAATCCGATCCGCCCCTGGGTCGGACCTACGGGTTGAAGGGGCAAACACCCGTAGTCGTAACCTCGGGGCAACGACAGAGTATCAACGTCATCAGCGCGGTCACTGCGCGTGGGGAATTCTGGGCGGCTACTTATACCGGCAAGTTGAACGCGGAAGCATTTGTGGCTTTCCTCCAGAACTTTATGAAAGGCCGTCGCGGCAAAGCATTCTTGGTCGTGGACGGACACCCGGCCCATAAAGCGAATATCGTGAAGCAATACATTCAATCGCTGAAGGGGCGCCTGGAACTACATTTTCTGCCCCCCTATGCGCCGGATCTCAATCCCGACGAGTTTGTGTGGAGTCATATGAAGACCAACGGTGTGTCCAAAAAGCCATTGAAGAAGAACGAGTCGATGCGAAAGAGAGTGGAGCAAGACATAGCCAACATTCAAGGAAACCCTCAATTAGTTCGGTCCTTTTTTTGTGCTGCAAGTGTAGCCTATGCAAGGGACTAGGCAGTAACTCCACTCCAGAAACAATTGCTCGAAATGCTCGAAGTGCCAATCTCTCTCTACCACTGATCTCATAAAATGATCCCTCATCCTCGCGAATCCCCAACGCCAATTTGACCAAGCGATTGCCGCTTAATATTCGAAAATGCCTGGTCTCAACACGCGGAATGTAGGCTATCAGTCCCGCAGAATGCAATATCCCGCCGCGCATCTTCGCTTCTGCGGGACTGTCCCGCTTTTCGCGGCGGGTTGCTTGGCGTGATTTGGGTTGCGGCGCATTCGGGGGGATGGCCAGTGATTGGCGCCGCAAGCCTGCTACGACAAAGCCACGGACAAACTTCTCAAGGTAGGGTGATTCCTTCGCGATTGAAGTGCGTGTCATTGACAATCGCCTCGCGGATACCGTGGCGGATCATTACTGCGTATTCCGGGGCCCGTCGGACACGATTCCGACGGAAGCCGGACAGTGTTCCGAGGGAAGCCGGACACCGTTCCGATCGATGCCGGACAGGGTTCCGGCGGATATCGGACAGTTTTAGGGCACCATCGGAATGGTGTCCGAGTTGGTTCGGATTGCTGTCCGAGTGGGTCCGGAATGGTGTCCGGATGCGCTCGGAAGGGTGTCCGAAATGGGCCGGAATAACCGGTTCAAGGAGTGGAGTGACGCTGGAGAAACTGCCAGGGTTTCAGCTCGATTCTGTGGTTCGAATAAACCGCGGAAATCGGGAAAAGGAAACCTCAATGGCACAAAGAAACATAACAATGCGTCAGCTCCACGAAATCCTCCGACTCAAGTATCAAAATCAGCTGTCGGTGCGAGAGATCGCTCGCAGCTGCGGTTTGGCCGTCAGTACCGTTGGGGACTACGTCAAGCGCGCTGAGGCCGCCGGCCTCACTTGGCCGTTGCCCGAAGGGATGACCGAAGAAGAGTTGACCAAGCAGTTGTTTGGCCATGGCCTGGAAGCTCCCCCTCAGGGCCAACCGTTGCCGGACTGGTTGTATATCCATAAGGAACTCCGTCGCAAAAGCGTGACCCTCCAATTGCTCTGGGAAGAATACCGGCAGACCCATCCGCAAGAGGGCTACAGCTATAGCCGGTTTTGCGAGCTCTACCAGGCTTGGGCGGGCACGCTCGATCCGGTTCTGCGGCAGGTGCATCTGCCCGGGGAAAAGATGTTTGTGGATTGGGCTGGGCAAACCGTTCCGATCTACAATCAGGATGGCAGTGTGAGTGCTGGACCTGTCTCTTATACACATCTG
>CAYXFH010000041.1:0-7370 GCA_964464245.1 uncultured bacterium | reverse complement strand
CTGCCCCTATCGCCCCTTGTCTCCCCAAAAGCAGGGACAACGAGGGAATTGATACTATCCGCCTTCTTTTTCGGCCTCCACAACAGAAGCCACGCATTGCAGGAAGAGGTTGAAATCCTTCATTTCAGTCTGAAGGATGCGATAGATCTCTTCCGGGTCGATCTCCCAATAAAGGTGGACTAGGCGGTTGCGAAAACGAGCCAGCTTCTTTAGATCACCGGCCAAGGGCTCGCCAAGATATCCAGCCTCGAAAAGAACTTGGAAAGTGTCGGCGTAGTCCTTGGGTGAGCTTGGTCAAACGTTCTCGATCGAGGTTCATGAAATCCCGAGAGCCTCTTGCAAATAGGCGTCCAACTTGGGCCGGAACTCCCAATACTCTTTTCGGGTAAGCAGCTCGTAGTCCTCCCGGTAGTCAGGATTACGATCCAGCAGCACCACACCCTCGTCGGCGACGCGGCAGCGAAAGGCGAGAGGCGCTCGGTTCAAGACCTGAAGATCGACCGGGAAGGAGATGGCTTCCTCGATGGTCATCTCCAGGGGGATGGCGAAGCCCAGGGTAAGGCGGTGTTCCTGGTCGAGCGCGTTAAAGGCTGGCTCGGTTAGATAGACGGCCAAATCCACATCGCCCGGCTGAGTGGAACGAAGGGAAGAACCGTGCAGGTAAGCGAAGAGGATCTCCTGGCGAGCAGCCAGGCAGCGGACCATTTGTTCAACTTTCTCTCGCAGCAGGGCAACTGGTTCCATTTTTTGGCTATCTCGCTGTTTGGGGAAGGCGCCCGCGCTCACAGCCGGCGGGGGTGGTCAGTGCGGGCTTCCTGGGCCAGGGCGGTCAGCGCTTCCTCCACATGCCCCTTCACCCTCACCGCAGGCCAGGCTACGCGAAGGTTTCCCTTGGGATCAATGAGGAAAGTGCTGCGGATCACTCCCTCGTATTCTTTGCCGTACAGTTTCTTTTTCCCCCAAGCGCCGTAGGCAGCAATGACGGCATGTTCCGGATCGCTGAGCAAGAGAAGCTTCAGTTGCTGCTTGGCCCGGAAACGGCTGTGGCTCTCCGGCGAATCTGGGCTGATCCCGATCACCTCTGCCCCCAGGCTGTGGAATCTCTCCAGGTGAGAGGTAAAATCGACGGCTTCCAAGGTGCAGCCGCTGGTATTGTCTTTGGGATAGAAATAGAGGACCAACCATTGGCCGATGAACGCATCCAGGCAAGTTTCCCTGCCGTCCTGATCCTGGAGGCAGAAAACAGGCGCTGTTTCTCCTACTTGAACCATGCCTTCCTCCTCTACTCGTTTCCCTGATTGTACCGTCTTCCCGGCTGCTGTCCTAACTACAGCTTTTCTTTCCTGCTGTCGCTGGTTACAGAGGGGAGCGCAGGTAGAAGGGCAGCACCTGGCTTGCCGGCCGGCCTCCACCTTGCAGAAAGCCTTCCCAGGTCAGCCGGCCGAGGCTGCCCGGACGCAGCGCCCAGGCATCGGGGGGCGCTCGATAGAAGCCGGCGAAGGGGATCCAGCCAAGCGGTTCTCCGGTCAGGGCAACCGGCTCAGAGTAGGCGGCCAAGGTTTCGCAGATCTTCTCGGGTGTGGCCGCCTGAGGGGGGATGATCGTCTCAACAGCGCCCTCGACGACGCGGAAAAGGCCCCAATAGAGCTCGCCCCGGCGAGCATCCAGAAGCGGAGCCACCAGCCCTTGGCCAACCTGGCAAGCCAACGCTTCCAGCGTTCCGACCGCCACCAGAGGGACTCCCAAGGCGAACCCCAGTCCCTTGGCGAAAGCCAGCCCCGAGCGCACCCCGGTGAAAGAGCCGGGGCCGTGTGTCAAGCCGATGGCGGCCACCTCGCGCCACTGGGCGCCGAGCCGCTTGAGGAGAGCCTCCACCTCAGCGGCCAGGATCGGCAAATAGGGGCGGCGCAGCCCCCCCGATTCCCCAGCCAGCCAGAGCGACTCTCCCAGGAGGCCGCCCTCCTCCAGGAGAGCCACTCCCTGGTAAGGAGTGGCAGTGTGTACGGCCAGCAGCAGGCGGCCGGTGGAAGGCTTCTTAGGCGTCATCGTCGCTCTCGATCCGAATCTCCCGTTCCGTCTCTCCCCGCACCTCAAGCGTCACTCGCACCGTCCCGCGCGGCAGCAAGCCCTCCATCTTCTCCGCCCATTCGATGGCGGCGATCCCCTCCTCCCATTCCTCCCAGCCCAACTCCTCAGCGGCTGGTTGCTCGATGCGGTAGAGGTCGATGTGAAAGAAGGGCGGGTCGCTGGGATAGAAGCGGACCAAGGTGAAGGTGGGGCTCTTGGCCCATCCCTCGGGGATTCCAAGGCCGCTGGCCAATCCTTGCACGAAGACCGTCTTGCCGGCGCCCAGGCGGCCGAAGAGAGCCACCACCGAGCCGGATCCCAAGCCGGCAGCCAGCTTGAAGCCGGCCGCGCGCGTCTCCTCCGGGCTGCCGCTGCGCAAGATGCGCAGAGGGCTCATCGGCAGCTCACAGGATCTTGCTGAGGAAGGCGCGGCAACGTTCGGTTTGGGCGTTCTTGAAGATCTCCTCGGGGGTCCCCTCCTCCAGGATCACCCCGTCGGCCAGGAAAAGGACGCGCGAGGCCACCTCCCGGGCAAAACCCATCTCGTGAGTGGCGACCAGCATGGTCATTCCTTCACGGGCCAGCTTCTTCATGACATCCAGCACCTCGCGGGTGAATTCCGGATCCAAGGCCGAGGTCGGCTCGTCGAAAAGCATGATCTCGGGTTGCATGGCCAGGGCGCGGGCGATGCCAACCCGCTGCTGCTGCCCCCCCGAGAGCTTGGGCGGAAAGGCGTCGCGCTTGTCGGCCAAGCCCACTTTGGTCAACAGCTCCATGCCGATTCGCTCGGCCTCCTCGCGGCTCTTCCGCTGCACCACCAGCGGCCCCAAGGTGAGGTTCTGCAAAGCCGTCAGGTGAGGGAAAAGGTGGAACAACTGGAAGACCATAGTCATCTTCTGGCGGATCTGGTTGAGATTGGTCTTCTCGTGCGTGACGACCTGGCCCAACACCTCGATGCGGCCTGCGTTCGGCTCCTCCAGCCGGTTCAGGCAGCGCAAGAGGGTGGTCTTACCGGAGCCCGAGGAGCCGAGCAATACGATCACCTCGCGCTGCTGAACTTCCAAGTTGACCCCTTTCAGCACTTCCAGGCGGCCGAACTTCTTGTGCAGGTTCTCCACTTTGATGACGCTCATTGCCCCACTCCCAGTTTTTTCTCGAGGAGGACCACCAAGCGTGAGACGGGGATGGTGATCAGCAGGTAGAAGAGGGCCGCGCCGATGTAGGGAGTGAAGACGTTGCCACTGGAGGTGGAGATGTAGCGAGCGGTGGTGGTCAGTTCGAAGAGGGCAATGATAGCCACCAGTGACGAATCTTTCAGCATGGCCACGAAGTCGTTGGTCAAGGGCGGCAGGATGCGTCGGATGGCCTGGGGCAGGATCACGTAGCGCATCGCCTGAGTGGTGGTCATGCCGATGGAGCGGGCTGCCTCCACCTGGCCGCGTTCGATGCTCTGAATGCCGGCGCGGAAGATCTCCGAGATGTAGGCGCCGTAGCAGAAAGCCAGGGCGAACACCCCGGCTGGGATCTTATCCAGGTTGATGCCGATGGAGGGCAGGGCGTAGTAGATGATCAGGATCTGCAGCATCAGGGGCGTGCCGCGCACGATCTCCACGTAGAGGGTGGTGGGGATGGTCAGCCAGGGCGATTTGGAGAGGCGGGCGATGCCCACGAACATCCCGATGATGGTGGCGAAGAACATCCCCAGCACGGAGAGCAGCAAGGTCATCAGGAAGCCCTGCCAGAGCTGGGGGAGGATCTTCACAAAGAGGCTGAAGTTGAAATCCATGAGCGGCTCCTTCTACCCGTGAATAAGACGGGACATAATGCACTTGTCCTAAAAATGCATTATGTCCCTAACTATTCTCTATGTCTCGAACTATTTCAGGCGGACGGACGTGTCTTTAAGGCGTTTTGCCGAACCACTTCTCGTAGACGCGCTGGTAAGTGCCGTCAGACATGGCCTTTTGCAGGGCGAAGGTGAAATCCAGCATCAATTGGCTGTCACCCTTGCGGATGGCGAAGCCGTAGTCCTCAGTGGTGAACTTTTGGGCGATCTGGATCAGGTTGGCGTTGGAGCGCATGATCTGGTAGGCGTTCACCGGGACGTCATTGACGACTGCGTCGATGCGGCCGTTCTCCAGATCTTTGAAAGCCAGCAGGATGTCCTCGTAGCGCTCCACGGTGAGACCTTCCATGGCGGTGGCGGCTTCATCGCCGGTGGTGCCCTTCTGCACGCCGACCTTCTTGCCCTTCAAATCCTCCGGGCCCTTGATGGAGACGGTGGTCTTCAGGATGACGATCCCTTGCCCGGACTGCATGTAGGGGCCGACGAAATCCATCTCGTTGGCGCGCTCGCTGGTGATGGTTACGGCAGAGGCGATGAGGTCCACCTTCTTGGCTTTCAACGAGGCGAAGATGCCATCCCAGGCCACCTTCTCCCACTTCATCTGATAGCCGGCGATCTTGCCCAGCTCGTTAACCAGGTCGATGTCGAAGCCGATCATCGCCCCGGCATCGTCGATGTACTCCATGGGCGGGTATTCGGGGGCGGTGCCGATGGTGACGACCTTGGCCGGCAGGGTGCTGGGGGTAGGGGTGGGGGATGGCGTGGGGGTCGCGCTAGGGGTGGGGGTCGGGGAGCTGGTCGGAGTGGGGGTCGCGGTAGGGGTGGAGGGTTGGGCACAGGCGCCCAAGCCAACCACGATAGACAGAACCAACAGGAAAGCTACAAAACGTTTCATCATTTATATCTCCTTATCCATGTCTTCTTCGGGGCAAGTATACCATACCGTCTCTACAGTTGGGGCGACGCATGCGTCACCTCAACTGACCGTGATCAGGGGGCGGTCGCAGGGTCTCCTTTCTACAGCGTCTCCAGCGCTTTGGTCATGCTCTGGCGAAAGGTTCCCCAGTAGGTCTCGAAAGTAGCGCCGCGAGCCAGGAAGGGGGTGACTACGCAGGAACGCAGTACGAAGACGCTGCCGACCCGTCGCCATTCCTCCTCGGGGATGCCGAAACGGCGCAGGAAAGCCAGCGGAGTGTCCCGGTACTCCTTCTGCTCCAGTGAAGTCTTGGAGAGGATGAAATCGCTGGACAGGAGAGGGCCGGTGGGGCGAAAGCCGTGTTCGCAGATTCGCTGGTTGAGCGCGTTCATCACTTCCAGGTCGGTGTTGCCCTGCTCATTGAAGGCGTAGACGACGATGTTCAAGTCGGGCTCAGTCAGCGGTAAGGCTAAATATTGGCGACCATTGGCGGAGAAGAGGGGTTGCTCGAGCAGCGAGCGATAGAACTGCCGGGCGCCTCCGATAGAGGAGCCGATCAGCTGGCCGTAGCCCTCCCAGTTCAACGGCACCAGGCGATGGGCGACCCAGACGGCCGCTGCTGCCGCCCCAGGTTTAGACCCTTCCAGGATGTAGCTCCCCAATAGTTGGGGGTTATCCTCCGCTTCCTCGAAGACATAGGCGGCGAAGTAGGAGATCAGCTCTACCACGCGACGGTCGCGGGCCAGAAAGGCGCCGGCAGGGTAGGGGATGTAGCCCAGCTTGTGCGGATCAACAGTGATGGAGTCGGAACGGGAGATGGCCTGGTAGGCTTGGTAGATGTGGTCTGAAGGCCAGTCAGAGAGAGATTCCCGCAGCTCTTCCCGCATTCTGGGGAGATCCATGAAGGAGCCCTGCGCGTCGAGGAAAGCGCTGCGCACATAGCCGCCATAGGCTGCGTCGATATGCAACCAGAAGGAGAGGCCCCGCTGGGCGAACTCGTCGCGGAGGTCGGCGATGCGGTGAACACCATCTACCGCACCTTCTTCTGTGGTTCCGACCACCGCCACGACCGCCAGGATGGGCGTGTGGGATTCCATTAGAGACTCCAGCGTTTCTTGCAGCGCCCTCAGGTCCATGCGGTAGTCGTCCTGCACTGGTATCTGAATGAGGCGCTCCTGGCCCAGGCCAAGCAAATCCATCGCTTTCACCCACGAATAGTGCTTACTCTGCGGTACCAGCACCTTACCCAACCCGCCTGTTGGGATCCCTTGGCCGCGCACTGAATGAGCGCGCACCTGCTCGAAGGACCCCATCAGTTTGGCTTGCTCCAACAGATCCAGGATGATTGCTGGAGAAAGGTTCCAAAGCGCCCAGTCATCCATACCGGCGACTAGCTCGGGAACTGTCCGGCGCAAAGCGTGGGGGATCGACTTCAGGTTTCGCGCCAGCCACAGCCCCTCGTAGTTGGCAATCGTTCCCCCAGCAGTGAGGTGGCCCCAGGACTGGGCCGGGTCGTACCCCATCATCGCCGCCAGTTGGCGGCCTGTCTCCAGCTCCAGGCCGGTGGTGCCCGGCGATCCCTCGTAAGCGACGTTGTTCTGGTTGTAGAGGAGGGCCAGCATGTAACCCAGGTTGGCCGCCATCAAGGTATCGGCAGTCATGTGCCCCAGGTAGCGAGGGGAGAACCAAGGCACCGAGGTCATTTGCAGCAAGCCGGCCAGCTCCACCAAGACCTGGCGCATCTCCCGCACGGTCGCCTGGAAGCCTTCCTCTTCCTGGTCCGAAGGGGTAATGACGAGCGGATCATCCGGGTGAAAGCCGCGTCGCCACTCGGCGTAATCATCCATCATGTAGCTGAGCATCTGTTTGAAGACGGGGTAGTTCTCCGACTTGGGCCCCAGGAAGAGGGCGTTTACCGCTTTGTGTTCCATTGGCGCGCTTCCTTTCCTTCCACTCTCGATTTTGGAGACAGACCAGTTAACCGGGCCTGGTAAGCCGTTCCTCGCTTGGGCAGAGGGTCCAAGCCTCGTTGTACATCTTGGCATACATCACCACGTTGTCTCGGGCGTAGCGTCCCAGGCCGGCGTTGGCCAGCACGTACCCGCGCAACTCGCCGATGCGCTCGAAGCCCAGCTCTTCGATGATCTTTTGCGTGGCGATATGAAAGGTAGCGCAAAGGACAGTGCCGCATTCCGCTCCGCTCTCGCTGATCAGCCGGTCCATGGCGCGGGTGAACTGGCGGGCGATGCCGCGGCCGCGAAAGGCGGGGTCGGTGATCAGCACCGACAACTCCACAGCCATGTTTTGCACGCTTGGGGTGAGGAAGCAAGTGGCGGCCTGCTGTTCCCCTTCGGTGATCCGGTAGATGCGCCATTGTTCGGCCCAGCGCGACCAGCGGCTGGGGAAAAGGATGTCTTCGTAGACGCTGCCGAAGAGCTCGGGGAAGGCTTCGCGGTGCAGGCGGGCGACTTCTTCGATCTCCCTGGGACTGGCCCAGTCCAGGTCGCGGAGGCGAAACCCCCCGGCGATTTCCTCATCAAC
>CAYXFH010000040.1:0-10487 GCA_964464245.1 uncultured bacterium | reverse complement strand
TAAGCTGGTGCCTGATCTTAGCATCTTAGAGAACATCTACCTTTTCATGGAAAAGACCAAATTCATCATCGATCATAAGGGGGCCAAGGCAATCATCCAGCAACTCTCCGAAATGTTCGGTTTTGGATTGGAAGACAAGATCGATCGAGAAGTTGGTTCTTTAACTGAAGGAGAAAAACAAAAAGTTGAAATTCTCAAAATACTAGCCCGTGGGTCAAAAATACTATTGTTTGATGAAGCCACCAATGTATTGGCGCCAAATGAATTGGATTCATTTCTGCAAATAGTTAAAGATCTCAATAAAAGTGGCTATTCAATCATCTATATAACGCACAGGTTACAAGAGGCACTGCAGATTTCCGACCGTATCTCCGCATTCCGCAAAGGCAAATTAGTTGGAACGATCTCCGGGAAAGAGGCGACCCTAGAGAAGCTCACCGTCATGATGGTAGGCGCTGAGCTGGAGAAAACATCCGCCGTTCTGCCACAGGAGAAAGGCGCCTCGATTCTCGAAGTGAAGGATTTGAACGTCATCGATGAAAGAGGATTGCTTGCATTGAAGAATGTATCCTGTCAGTTCTACGAAGGAGAGATCGTGGGATTGGCAGGGATTGAGGGCAACGGCAGCAACTATCTTGCAGAAGCCTTAATTGGCCTGCGGCGAGTAAAAAGTGGAAAGGTTATCTATCGAGGCTCTGACATCACACGCTCCTTGCCTTTGCATCGGATGAAGCTGGGAATGAGCTTAATGCCTAGTTCCAACGCACTGGTTCCTCTCTTTTCCGTTCGCGATAATTCGATCTTGGATTACCCAGAAAAACCCCCCTTCAGTCGCCATGGGCTGCTTAACCGGAAGGCCATTACAGCTCATGCAAAGAGAATCGTAACCGATTATCAGGTCCAAACTCCCAGCATTCTATTGCAGGCGGTGAAGCTCTCCGGTGGAAATCGTCAAAGGCTTGCAATTGGAAGGAAGATTGAATCGAACCCTAAGTTCATGATCGCCTACCATCCCACGAAGGGTTTGGACATCAAGTCGCAAAGCTTCATCTACGAAAAACTTCTGACGATGAAGAAAGCCGGAATGACCGTGTTGTTCATGGGCACCGATCTTGATGAACTCTTGTTGGTCAGCAATCGTTTAATGGTCATTTACCGGGGAGAGATAGTGGGGGTTTTCGACGATCTTCGTTCAGTGTCCAAATTCGATGTCGGTGTCCTGATGACCGGAGGGGCACACTGCGAAGGAGTGGAAAGTGTTGGTAACTAACAAACAACCAAACCCAAACGGGCAAGAGTCTCAACGGCGGGCGACCTGGTTTAAAACGCTCAACATCTCGAGACTCACCCTAGCCTCCCCTCTCGCTTATGTGATCGCCTTTTTACTTACTTTCCTGATCGGTGGAGTGGTTATCTACGCTCTTACCGGGGAAAACCCCATTTCTGTGTACAGCTCTTTCTTTTCCTATAGTTTCTTTTCGCAATATGGCATTTTAGAAGTATTGGCGAAAGCCACACCGATCATTATTGCCGGCGCAGGAATGATCATTGCTTTCCGCTGCGGCCTGTGGAATCTGGGGGCGGAAGGGCAAATGGCGATTGGAGCGATCGTAGCAACAGCCATCGGCGTCAACCTCAATCTGCCAGCCGGCATCTTGCTGCCGATAATATTCCTGACCTCTTTTATTGGTGGCGCTCTGTGGTCCGGAATCGCTGGTTTTTTGAAGACTCGGTTCGGTGTCCACGAAATGCTTTCTACCCTAATGCTTAACTATATCGCCTTAAAGCTGTTGGAGTATATGATCAGCGGGCCGCTCAGCATGCCTCATCCTAACTATCCAAGGTCTTCAGAAATCCTGTTGCAGGCTCAGATGCCTTTCCTCCAATACCCTCTTAATACGACCTTCCTGATCGCTTTGGCGCTGATACCAATCGTCTGGTTTATCATCAACCGCACCAGCCTCGGGTATCGCTTGCAGGCTGTCGGTTTTGGGCGTGAAGCTGCACGGCTGGCAGGTATGGACATTGCCAAGTTGACCATGATCGTAATGCTTATCAGTGGCGGTATTTCCGCTCTGGGGGGCACCGTTGAGGTTGTAGGTGACTTCATGAGAATGGAGAGGAATGTCACTGGCGGTTATGGATTCACTGCGATTGTAGTAGTGATGTTGGCCAGGGAGGAAATCATCGCTATGCCGTTTGCGGCTTTTTTTATCTCCGGCATGCTCGTTGGCGCATCTTCCCTCACGCTCGCTGGAATCCCCGCTTCTTTTTCGCATATACTCATTGGTCTCTTGTTGTTGTGCGTAGTCTTTGCCGGATATATCGAGCGATGGTTGAAGCAACGTTGGGAATACGCTGGGAAAATAGCATGCTAGCCAACTCTCCAAGACTTCTTTGTCGCCATGCGCTTCCACTTCAGTATGCCCCGATATCTGCGAAGGCCAGCAGGATATCGAACGATGAACTTTGTGTGAGGTGAGTAATGACTCTCGATCTGATCGTCAACCTTTTGTTTGCAACGCTCAATATCCTGCCGATTTATCTGATTGCTTCTTTGGGGGGATACCTTTCCCAACGAGTCGGCGTGTACGATATCAGCATGGAAGGCAACATGACCTTCGCCGCCGTGTTGGGAATCATTGGTTTTTTTGTCGCAGACTCCCCCTGGATGGGGTTACTATTCGGTTTCGTGGGCGGAGTATTCTTCGGCTTGATACTCGCGACACTGGCGGTGAGATTCAACTTAGATCAGATCGTTATAGGTTTCGGCTTATGGTTTCTCGGTCTTGGCCTTGGCAGTTTCCTCTATAAGCTCTATGTTCCATCCGACCAGCATACGATTGGTTTTTCCACGCTCGGTCAGCTCGTCGGTTATCAAGGAGAGTTGACAGGATTTGCGCGTTTCCTGGAATTGGACGTCATATTCTATCTTTCCATCCTGCTCCTGATCGTTATTTCGCTGGTGATTTACCGAACTCGACCGGGGCTTCAGATGAGAGCCACCGGAGAGAACCCCGCTGCTGCCGATGCCGCCGGAGTGAACATCTTCAGGGTACGCTATCTCACCATCTTGGTGGGCGCCGGCCTTGTTGGGGTCGCCGGCGCATATTTGGCGGTTGCTTTTCTCCAGGGCTTCACCTCCGGGATGGTTGCCGGCCGCGGCTGGATCGCCTTTTCCATCGTGATCTTCGGACGCTGGAAACCATCGAACATCTTCTGGGGTTGCCTCCTATTCGCGGGTATCAATGGATTGCAGGTAAGGCTACAAACCATCGGAGTGACGATACCATCCGACTTATTGACGATGGCTCCCTATATCGTCACCCTGATCGCCCTCGTCATCATCATGTCAAGAAGCGGTAGATCCCGCATACCATCGGCATTGGGAACACCATACTTCAGAGAATGAGAAAGAAAGGAGGGCAGTAATTTTTGTTCCAATGGAAACACTTAGCTAGTTTGCCCAAAAACAAGGAGGAAAAGAAGGTAAATGTGTAAAAAGACCGTAGTATTACTGGTGACTTTGGTTTTGATAGCCACATTCTTAATCGGATGTGCGACCCCGACAGCCACACCAACCGCCACTCCAACATCCTCCTCACCGACGCCGTCTCCTACCGCGGTAAAAATGACCTTTGCCGCAATCTTGTATGGCCACGCCAATGAAGGCACCTGGGATCCGGCTGGATACAAAGGAATCCTTGCAGTACAGGGGAAAGTCCCCTTCGAGCTTAGCATGAGTGAGGCAGTAAGCTCTCAAGATGCTGAAAAAGTGATCCGCGATTGGGCAGCGCGCGGAACCAAGGTTGTTTTCGCTCACAGTGATACCTATACCGATCAATTGATGACGGTAGCCGCTAATTTTCCCAACGTCTATTTCATTGGTGAGTTCGGTATTGATCCTGCC
This sequence comes from uncultured bacterium, assembly GCA_964464245.1. Classification (GTDB taxonomy): domain Bacteria; phylum Caldisericota; class JANLFM01; order JANLFM01; family JANLFM01; genus JAPLHV01. Next base: position 6,577 of record CAYXFH010000040.1, on the reverse strand, counting down.
GTGAAAGCCTCCGAACCGGACCAGGCGAAGTATCAAAAAGCCAATGCGCCAAAGAACCTGGTATTCCTTGGAGACACACCGGAGGAAGGCAATTATCTCGCTGGTTACGCTGCCGCATTATCGAGCAAGTCTGGAAAGATCGGAGTTCTGCAACCTTTTGAATCCGGAACCATGAACCGGTACACCAATGCGTTCATCTATGGCGCCAAGGCTGCCAAGGCAGATATCCAGATCACCGTCGTTTATGTCGGTGACTACTTGGCTCCTGCTGAGACACGGGATGGCATCAAGAGCATGGCCCAGCAAGGGGTTGATGTCGTCTTCACCGAGCTGGATGATAATTCCTCGATCCTGGAGTGCGCCGCCCAGAAAATCCAATGCATCGCCATGTATGTGGACAAGATGGATTTAGATCCAGCAACTGTCCTTACTTCCGTGGTGCAAGACTGGTCCGTCCAACTATTGGGCCCGGTTGAAGCTGCCCAAAAAGGCACTTGGGATGCCTTCCGTCAAGCCAACTACTTCCAGCCTCAGATGCTTTCCAATGGCTCCGTTCACCTCGGTGCATGGGGTACTGCGGCAACGGAAGAGGTAAAGAAAGCAGTCGCCGCAGTTGAAGCCAAGATCATCTCTGGGGAAATCAAAGTCCCCATGGACGATAAAAAACCACTAAGCTAAGGTTTAATAATTAGCATAGAAGTATCTAGCATGCGTCAAGGGCCTTTCCCGAAAGGCCCTTGACATAGGAAATGAAAAGAGGCAATTGAGATCCAAATCTTTTTAAATTGAGGCGAGAACAATGAAAGCAGCAAGGCTTCATCCAGGCGAATCTAAGCTGAGATTGGAAGATGTTGAAAAACCAGAGCTTCTGGCAGGATATGCAATTATCAAAGTGAAAGCAGCCGGGGTATGTGGGACGGAGATTCACTTTGTGGAAGGTCTGATGTCGGTTACTGCCCCCATGGCTTTGGGGCATGAAATAGCGGGAGACATCGAGTCGATCGACTCTTCCGTCAAGACTTCCTTTAAAGTTGAAGATCGCGTTGCAGTTTACAACCTGATGAGTTGCGGAAATTGCTTCAATTGCCGTAACGACATGGAAAACATGTGCACACAGGCTGCCGGCCAGCTTGGTTTCAATGCGGATGGCGGTTTTCAGGAGTACGTCCGGGCGCCAATCCGCTCCTTGGTCGCCCTACCGGCTAATGTCTCGTACGAGGAAGGCGCTGTTCACGCATGCTCCGGTATGACTGCCGTTCATGCCACACGGTTAGCCAGCACGAAGATCGGTGACATCGTCGGCGTGCATGGAGTAGGGGGAGTCGGCCTGATGTGCATCCAGGTCGCCAAGATCTGTGGCGCCAAAGTGATCGCCATCGCTGACTCAGAAGAGAAGGCCACTCTCGCCAAAGAGGTAGGCGCAGACGATGCGATTGTCTGTTCGGACTATGCGGCGTTGCCTGAAGCGATCAAGAAAGCAACCGCCGGCGCCGGCTTAGATGTAGTTTATGATTTGGTTGGTAGCACAGTGGGTTGGAATGCCATGGTCGACTCCTTGGCTTGCCGTGGGCGCTTGGTCATCATCGGCTATCGTAAGGAAGATATGCTCAATTTCTACCCTATCGGTATGCTGTTGAAGGAAGGGCAAATTCTGACATCTGTGGCCGGTTGTAAGAGGGACCTGGAACTCTCCCTGCGGTACGCCAACGAGGGAAGGATTACCACCATTGTCGCCAATCGAATTCCATTAGAGAAGGTGAATGACGCCATTCAGTTGATCATTGACCGGAAGGTGAAGGGTAGAAGCGTCATTACCACGCCCTAGATCACGTTGGGTTTTCACCAATTGATCTCCGAGTCAATTACCGCTTTAATGTTTTTATCCCAAGCTGATTTGGTCTCATCGAAGAAAAGATGGATCAATAGAAGGAGAATCCATGAAGAAGGCAATACCAGAGCAGGTTTCCCAGACGGAAATCATCTTTAAGGTCGAGGAGATCGAGCCTATTCTGAGCCCACCAAGCATGGAACTTACGCCTTGGTCTCCAAGGTACTGCGATTTGAAGCAGAAGGACGGCGCCAAGAGAACCATGTTGATCCGATCCATCGAGCGAGAGGAGATTCCTCTCGTTCTTCCCTACATCAAGCGCTATATGGATGTCGATCGGGACCTTTACGATGTGGTTGGAGCGCGCGTATACGCCGAATTGTTGGCGTTATTGCGGAATCGGATGAAAGATGAGTATTTCTTGATTGGAACGGTGGATGGCGTGTTGGCGGGTATCGCCAATGGCCGCCTGCTCAATGAGAAGATCAACATCAGCTTGCATACAATGGCCTTCATGCGCGGGATGAACGCAGGAGCAGTCCTATATTATGCGAAATGCGTCTACTGCTTTGAAGAGCTTCAGCAAGAAGAGTTCTGGGCCACCTATGAGAGCTACAACGGTTGGAAGAGGTGGGGCATCGGCATGGCCCTGCCAACCTACCCATACCCGGATGTGCAACATGAATTAGGTGGCGCCCGTGTTTTTTACCTCACCCGCAAGTACTGGAATGCCTATATCCGTGATTACACCAAACAGTTGGCTGGGACGGAGCTTTTGCCCAATCCACCGCCGGATTTGCTAGAAAAAAACAAACAGCTCATCATCCCCACGGAAATCCTTGTATAACGAAGAGGCTCAGGCAGCCTTCCTTAGGGGAGGTCTGCCTGAGCATACCAAGGGACGGACGGTTCGAGTCTGGATGGTTCGATCAAGTGGAGGAAACTAGTGGACGATCTTATTGCACAATTGGCAGAACAGAAGAAAAAAATTACCGAGGGAATGGGAGAAAAGGCAGCGGAAGCACGGCATAAGAAAGGCCAGCTTACGGCGCGTGAACGGATTGAGCTGTTATTGGATCCCGGATCTTTCCAGGAGTTGGACCGATTTGTAAAAACACGGTCTACCTACTTTGGGTTGGATAAGAAAGACATCCCCGCAGAAGGGGTGATTACTGGATTAGGTTTGGTGAATGGCCGGCGTGTCGCCTTGTCTGCCCAGGACTTCTCCGTCCTAGGTGGTTCGATAGGGGAGATGCATGGTCTGAAAATGATGAATATGCAGGATCTAGCTCTGAAAATGGGCATTCCCTTTCTTTGCTTGAATGATTCAGGCGGCGCTCGCATTCAAGAGGGTATCGACTCATTGATGAGCATCGCTGAAGTGATGAAGCGAAACAGCCTTGCCTCTGGTGCAATACCTCAAATTTCGATGGTGTTGGGTCCGGTGGCAGCCGGAGCAGCCTATTCGCCATCCCTGATGGATTTCGTGATTATGACTGAGATTGCCACGATGTACATTACCGGCCCCGACGTATTAGAAGCGGTGACGGGTCAGAAAACGACCCACGAGCAGTTGGGTGGAGGCTTGGTCCACAATCAACTGAGCGGAGTGGCGCATTTTCTCACAAAAGACGACAGTGCAGCGATTTCCTTGGTAAAGAAGCTCCTTTCTTTTCTTCCAGACAACTATCTGCATGAAGCTCCACTGACTACGAATGAGGATTCAATCAGCCGAGAAGATGAATCGTTACGGGTGATCGTTCCCGCGAATCCCTCTAAATCCTATGATGTGAAGGATGTGATCCATCGGTTTGTCGATCTCGGCGATTTCCTGGAAGTCCACGCACTCTTTGCACCGAACGCAGTCGTCGGTTTTTCTCGATTGGGAGGGCGAGCCGTGGGGATCGTAGCCAATCAAACGCAATACCGTGCCGGAGCGATGGACATCAATGCGTCCGATAAAATTGCTCGCTTCGTCCGTTTCTGCGATTGCTTCAATATTCCCCTGATCACGCTTGTGGATACGCCAGGATTCTTCCCCGGCATCGAACAAGAACATGGTGGAATCATTCGGCACGGCGCCAAAGTACTCTTCGCCTACAGTGAGGCGACAGTGCCAAAGATTACCCTGATCCTTCGAAAGGCTTACGGTGGCGCCTACATTGCTATGTGCTCGAAGCACTTGGGGGGTGATCTATCGTTTGCCTATCCGACAGCAGAGGTTGCGGTGATGGGCGCTGAAGGAGCTGTCAATACCTGTTTCCGCAAAGAGATCGCCGAGGCCGCTGATCCGGCGCAAGCCCGAAAAGAGAAAATCGAACAATACCGAACGCAGTTTTCCAATCCTTTCCGAGCTGCTGAGCGCAGTTATGTGGACGATATCATCGATCCAAAAGATACGAGGCTGATATTGGCTAGCGCTTTGGAGTTTCTGCGCTCCAAGAGCGTCGAGGCGCCCGATAAAAAGCACAGTAACATGCCCTTATAGAAAGCAGGCAGATGATGCAATTTGTGACCTTGTGGGACGGAGTTCTCCTTTCCCTTATCGGGATGCTCAGTGTCTTTGCTGTGCTTGCGATCCTGGGAGCGATTCTCACCCTCTTCCGATACATATTTTACCGGCCCTCCCATCAAGCCGGATCGTCAAGCGTTGAGACGGCGCTTCCCCAATCAACCATAGGTTTACACCTCAGCAAGACGAAAATGGCAGCGATCATGGCCGCAGTCTCCGCCGGCCTCGAGCAACAGCCCAAGATGGCCACGATCGAACAGGGGACAACCACCCTAGTACCTCGACCGCATCGCAAATCCTTCAAAATGATCAAGATGGAGCGCTGGAATCGTGATTAGAAAGTTCAAAGTGAAAGTGGAAGATGAAGTATTTCTGATTGAGGTAGAAGAGTTGGAAAAGGATAGTGTAATCCAAAAGGAGACAGTGAAACCGGTTAGCGAGGTGATTGCGCCTCCTCCGATTTCACAAGCCATAAGCGCATCCCCGAAAACCACGAAAATCGCGGCAGCGCTTGGTGTCGTTACAGCCCCTCTTCCCGGCAAGATCTCTACGATTCAGGTGAAAGCAGGCGACACGCTCAAGCGGGGCGCCCTCCTACTATTGATTGAGGCGATGAAGATGGAAAACGAATTATTTGCTCCCTATGACTGCACCGTCAAGAAGGTTTTCGTGTCTGTTGGTCAGATGGTGGAGATGGGAGAGCAGTTGCTGGAGATCGGATAATCACAGATGGATGCAATCATCCGCTTGTCCCAAATAACCGGCTTCTCAGCGTTGACCTGGCAACAGGGGGTCATGATCTTGGTGGGGTTGTTGTTCGTATTCCTGGCCATCTTCAAGAAAACCGAACCCCTGCTGCTGCTGCCGATCGGCTTCGGTTGCGTTCTTGCCAATCTGCCCCTCACAGGAATCCTGGATGCTCCCTCCGGCATAATCTACCTGCTGCTGCACTACGGAGTGGAATCGGAGTTCTTCCCGTTGTTAATTTTCCTTGGGTTGGGAGCGATGACCGATTTCGGCCCTTTGATCGCCAACCCGTGGACCATTTTGATGGGAGCAGCCGCACAATTCGGCGTATTTGTCGCCATGCTTTTCGCCCAACTGCTCGGGTTCACCATATTGGAAGCCGCTTCCATCGGAATCATCGGCGGAGCGGATGGTCCAACTACGATCTATACCGCAGTGGCGCTCGCTCCTCATTTATTAGGAACCGTCGCATTGGCTGCCTACACCTATATGTCGCTGGTGCCTATTATCCAACCTCCGATCATGCGCCTTCTCACTACCAAGAAGGAACGCTCCGTGGTGATGGCTCAATTGAGGCCGGTCTCGAGGGTTGAAAAAGTCCTCTTCCCGATCGTCGTTACAATCGTCGTCAGCCTTGTTTTTCCTGCAGTTGGCCCCCTCATCGGCATGTTTATGCTTGGGAACATCCTCAAGGAATCCGGAGTTGTTGACCGATTGGCCAATACCGCTGCCAACGATTTGATCAACATTGTCACCATTTTCCTCGCCACCAGTGTCGGAGCAACCATGCAGGGAGACACCTTTCTTACTGCCAAGACCCTTGGCATCGTTCTTCTTGGCCTCATTGCCTTTGCCTTCAGTACGGCCGGCGGTGTCTTGCTGGGAAAACTCTTCTACGTAGTGACGCGAGGCAAAGTGAACCCCTTGATCGGTTCAGCAGGTGTTTCCGCAGTGCCGATGGCTGCGAGGGTATCGCAGCGCGAAGGCCAACGGGAAAACCCCGGGAATTTCCTATTGATGCATGCCATGGGTCCCAATGTGGCTGGCGTCATCGGCACAGCCGTGGCTGCCGGTGTGTTTTTGGCATTATTGGGTCGATAAATACTCCGATTCGCAACCCTTAGGAATCACCCATCAACAGTTTTTATAGTTAATTGATAGTGCGTGGTTGGATTAGCTTACCACCAGAGGTTCGGTGATTTCTTACCGTTGGAATCTCGAGCGCTTTCCACCTTTCCTTTCATCTGGAACAATGCGCTCCAACCGGCGCAAAAAGGAATGACCGAGAATGCATGAATCGTTGAGCGTCCCCCTCTGGGCTTCCATCCCTTTCCTCCTGATGCTCCTGGCCATCGCCCTGGGGCCCTTGTTCAAACCGCACTGGTGGGAGAGAAACTACCCCTGGGTGGCGCTTGCCCTGGGGGCCGTGGTGATCCTGCTCTACCTCTTCTATTTCCGCACCCTGGAACCGCTGGGGGAGGTGGCCTTGG
>CAYXFH010000039.1:0-4687 GCA_964464245.1 uncultured bacterium | reverse complement strand
CCAAGGCCACCTCCCCCAGCGGTTCCAGGGTGCGGAAATAGAAGAGGTAGAGCAGGATCACCACGGCCCCCAGGGCAAGCGCCACCCAGGGGTAGTTTCTCTCCCACCAGTGCGGTTTGAACAAGGGCCCCAGGGCGATGGTCAGGAGCATCAGAAGGAAAGGGATGGAAGCCCAGAGGGGGACGCTCAACGATTCATGCATTCCCGGTCATTCCTCTTTACGCCTGTTGGAGCGTATTGTTCACAGACACCTCAACGTCCCCAAAGCGATGGAACGCAGGCCTGTCTTGGTCTCCAGCAGGAGACAGCCGTCCTGGCGAACGCCGGAGAGCTTTCCTTCCAGGGTTTCCGCATCCGTTTGCACGGCGACCCACTCATCTCGCCAAAGGAGGCGCTCCTCGTAAAGTACCCGAAAGGGAGCGAATCCTTCCCGGTTAAAGCAAGGAAGGTCTTCGATCAGCGCGCCCAGCAGCTCGCCGAGAAGAACCTCGAGATCCAGGGGGCAGCCGACCAGTTGCGACAGAGAGATCGCTTGCCCGGCCAACTCCGGCGGGAGGCGGTTGTTGACGTTGATCCCCACGCCGGCGTAGGCGATCCCGGAACGAACTTCCACCAGAATCCCCCCCACTTTTTTTCTCTCCTGGGTACAGAGGTCATTGGGCCACTTGGCAGCCAGGCGGGGGGAGTAGCGCGAAAGGACGCGCAACGCGGGAAGAGAGAGGAAAAGAGAGAGGGCGGCAACCTGCTGCACCGGAAAGACGGCTGTGAACCAAAGACCTCCCGCCGGGCTGGCCCATTCGTTCCCCCTCTGGCCACGGCCCTTGGTTTGCCGCTCGGCCAGGATCACGAAGGGAGGGGGCCTTCGATTCGCTTCCAGCTTCGCTGCTTCCATGGTGCTGTCCGCCTCTTCAAGACGGATCACCGGCCAGGAAGTCATCATCAGGCAGGCTTTCCCCGCCCCTTTGGTTCGCCCGAAGGCGCGCGACCGTGGGCAGGCTTTCGACGAGAACGCAGGTTGATCGCCAGCACCCCCAAGATGACCATGGCGGCGCCCAGGACCAGCTCCAAATGGATCGACTCGCCCAGGACCAGCCAGCCAAAGAAGACGGCGACCACCGGGATCAGGTAAACATAAGCCATCGTCGTGGTGGCGCCCAGTATTTGCAGTGAACGGTTATAAAAGATGTAGCCGAGCACCGTGCAGAAGAGGGCCAGGAAGAGCACCGCCCCCCAAGTGGTGAGGGAGAGAGAGCTCATGGCGGTGAAAGCGCCGTCGCTGATCGGCAGCATGATTAACAGTCCGATGAAGAACATATAGGCTGAAACAAAGATTGGCCCTCTTTCCAATACGATCCTGCGAGCCAGGATTGGGTAGGCCGACCAACCCAGGGTGGCCACCAGCACGGCTGCCACCCCCTTCAGGTTGCTGAAATCGAGCCCACCGCCAGACCCCTTCCAGGAGATCAGGAAAAGTCCGGCGAAGGCCATGATGATGCCCAGGACGCCGATCCAGCCGAGGCGATCCTTGAGGAAGAGGGATGCCAGGATGGCAGTGAAGATGGGACTGCTGCCGATGATCAGGCTGGCTGTGCCGGCCGGGATAAATAGCTCGCCGTAGTTAAGGGCGACATGGTAAAGGGCTGCGCCGATGATCGCCAGGAGAACCAGGAGGGGGAGCTCTTTCCTGCGGGGGAGGGGAATGCGACCCTGGGTCAGCAACAAGGCGGCCACGAAGAAGAGGGAAGCGAAGAAGAAGCGCAAGGTGGTCAACGAGAGGAAGGAGAGCTCGCGCAAGCCCAGCTTGATGGCGATGAAGGCGTTGGCCCAGAGCAAAACGCTGAGCCCCATTAGAAGATGTGCTTGTAGTTGGCTTCGGTGGGGATTCATGAGGGTTGATGATAGCATTCCCGGGAAACAACGTCAGGTTGAGAAAAGAACTAGAAAAAAGGCCGGGGAGCCGAAGCCCCCCGGCGTCATGGGAGGTAAAGATTTCATAGAACGTGCTGCTGCAGGTTGTCTACCCGCTGCTAATCATTTTTGATTGCCGATTGCTGATTTTTGATTTATTAAGCGACCCAATCAGCAATCTAAAGTCAGCAATCCAAAATCCACAAGGGTTTACCCTCCCAGGTAGGCTTCCTTCACCCGGGGGTCGTCCAGCAACTGGCTGGAGGGGCCTTCCGCGGAGACCACGCCCACTTCCAATACATAGGCGTAATTAGAATATTCCAAGGCCATACGAGCGTTCTGCTCCACGAGAAGGATGGTGGTGCCCAATTCGTTGATCTTCTTGATGGTGCGGAAGATCTCTTCCACCAGTACGGGGGCAAGGCCCATCGACGGCTCGTCGAGGAGCATCACTTTCCCGTGGGTCATCATGGCCCGGCCCACAGCCAACATCTGCTGCTCGCCGCCGGACAGCGTTCCCGCCAGTTGTTTCCTGCGTTCTTTCAGTCGGGGGAAAAGGCTGAAAACGGTTTCCAGGGACTCGGCGAACTCTTTTTTATCATGGCGCGTGTAGGTGGCGATCTCCAGGTTTTCCATGACGCTCAGCGTCGCGAACATGCGCCGGCCTTCCGGCACGTGGGAGATCCCCATGGCCACAATGATATGAGCAGGCGTGCTGGTGATGTCCTTGTCGAAGAAGGTCACATGTCCGCTCTGCTTAGCAACGATCCCGGAGATGGCTCGAAGGGTGGTGGATTTACCAGCGCCATTGGCCCCGATCATGGTCACGATGGAACATGCTTCCACTTTGACGGAGATCCCACGCAAGGCTTTGATCCCGCCGTAGGCCACATGGAGGTCTTTCACTTCCAGGGCGAGGGCCATCAGTTCACTCCCTTGCCAAGGTAGGCTTCGATTACCCGAGGGTTATTCTGGATCTGGGAGGCCACCCCTTCGGCAATGGTTTCACCGAAATCCATCACTTTGATCCACTCGCAGATGCGCATGACGAAACGCATCTGGTGTTCGATCAGGAGGATGGTCAGTTTAAACTCATCACGGATCAGGTAGACCATCTCCATCAGCTTGTCCACCTCGTTGGGGTTCATGCCCGCAGCCGGCTCGTCCAAAAGCAGCAGCTTGGGGTTGGTGGCCAAGGCGCGGGCGATTTCCAAGCGGCGCTGCTCTCCATAGGGTAGATTCTTGGCGATCTCTTCGGCCCGCCCATGCAAGTTAAAACGAGCGAGCAGTTCCATCGACTCTTCCCGCATCTTCTTTTCCGCGCGTCGGAACTTTCCGTCGCGAATCACGCAATCGAGCATGCTGGGACGGTAGTTCTTGTGCATCCCGATGCGCACGTTGTCTAACACCGGAATGTTGCCGAAGAGGCGGATGTTCTGAAAGGTGCGGGCTGCCCCTCTAGCCACGATGGTAAAGGGTTTCTTGCCGGTGATCTCTTCGCCGAGCAGGTGGATGTGTCCCTGGCTTGGACGATAGACGCCGGTGACCAGGTTGAAGACGGTGGTCTTTCCTGCTCCGTTGGGTCCGATGATGCCCCAGATCACCCCTTCCGGGAGGTCGATGTTAAAATTGGAGACAGCCTTCAACCCTCCGAAAGAGTGTGACATCTGGTCGATTTTCAGGACGACCTTCTTCTCCTCGGGCATCTTAGTGGTCCTCTGGGATCATAAACTTGGCTTCACGAGGCATCAGTCCTTCTGGGCGATAGATCATCACGATGATCAGCAAGAGGGAATAGATCACCATGCGCCATTCCACCCCGAGGCCTGCCCATTGAAGGAGCATCGGCAATAGATACTTTTCCAGGATTGTCAGCACGAAGGCTGCCAGGATTGAACCGGTCAAACTGCCGACCCCACCGATGTAGACCACGATCAGCACCAGGAATGAAGCGTAAAAGCCATATTGGGTCGGATGAGCAAGCTGGATCAAATGGGCCAGGAGCCCCCCGCCGATGCCGGCGAAGAAGGCGCCGATGACGAAAGCCCACACCTTGTATTTGGTGGTGTTGATTCCCACCAGATCGGCTGCAGTAGCGTCTTCGCGCACCGAGATCATCGCTCGCCCGTGGCTGGAATAGACCAAGTAGCGCAAGATGAGAACGGTCACCACTGTCGCAACAAATATGATCGTAAAGCTGGAGAGTGCAGGAATGCCCAGCAAGCCGCGCGGTCCTCCGACGGCGTCGATGTTGTTGATGATGGTGCGGATGATCTCCCCGAAGCCCAGGGTGACGATGGCCAGGTAGTCTCCTTTCAGACGCAAGGCCGGCATCCCGATCAGCGCCCCGACAATGGCGGCGCCGATACCCCCGAGCACCAGCGCCACGATGAAAAGAAGGGTGGTCGATACGCTTCCATCATTGGGCAGCTTCCAGACAAGGGTCGTAAATGTTCCGGCGACATAGGCGCCGACTGCGGCAAAGCCCATGTGGCCGACCGAGAATAGCCCGGTGATGCCGTTGATCAGGTTCAGGCTGGTGGCCAGGATGACGTAGATCAAGCAAATATTGATGATGATCATGAGGTAGTCATTGAGGATGCCGCCTGAGCTCAAGAGCATGAGGAGTATGTAGAGAGCGACGGCATAGATCAGTAAGCGAAGAGTGGGTAGGTTCCTCCATACCTTTTTCATCTCGCCGCCTATACCTTCTCTGACTGCTTTTCCCCGAGGAGGCCTTGGGGACGGACCAGCAGCACGATGATCAGGATGGCGAAGG
>CAYXFH010000038.1:0-9978 GCA_964464245.1 uncultured bacterium | reverse complement strand
TTGAAACGAGAAGGAGCCGAAAGAAGCCTACATGAAAGTGGTTTACAGCCGGCTTGCGAAAGGATTAGAGCCCAACAGCCCCACCTATTGGCAGTATTTTGGCGCACGGTTGGCAGATTTAGCGGCGATCCCGCAAGGAGCCACGGCGCTAGACGTGGGGACCCTCCAGCGCTGCTTCCAGCGACAGAGCGTGCGGGCGAATACGGTCGAGGGGTTGGGATTGACATTAACCCTAAGTGGTTCGAACAGCTCCACTCTGAAATTGAACGCCGCGGCTTGAAGAATATTTCCCTGGCCCAGATGGATGCGGCACACCTTGGTTTTCCTGATGGCCAGTTTGACCGAGCGCTATGTGGTTTTGTGGGGTGGAACTATTGCTTCGATTTCGAGATGCAAGAATTCACCAGCCCCGATGATAGATTGGCGGAAATCTCCCGGGTGTTGAAAACCGGGGGGCGGGTTGGAATCAGCTCCTGGTCCAAGCAAGAGGATCTCGATTGGCTTGGTGAACAGTTCCGAAGATACTTGCCGGCGTTTGTCGCGGATCAAGAGAGGGAAGACATTGTTACGGTCTATAGCCGAGAGAACGCAACGGGCCTGGAGAGGATATTGCGGGCGGGAGGTTTCCAGGAGATCGAGATAACTGCTGAAACAGCAGCGTTTGTTTCGACGGACGAGGAAGAGTGGTGGCTGCAAATGTGGGGAGCCGGCTGGAAGGAGTATATTGATAGAGTGGCGAGCACAGATGCGACCGCACTAAAACAGTTCAAAGAGCGGGTCTTTGAAAACCTGCAACCTCATAAACAGAACGGCGGCATCCACTTCTTTAAAAGCGTGCTCTTTGCCTTCGGTTCCAAGCCGTAACAGACTGCAACAAACCACGTAACCAGTCGATGCCGCATCAAACCCGCGGCATGGGCGAAGCACACCGCCACCGCCCTCTAGTTAACACAGCAATTCTGCTCTTCCCTATTCGCTTGCATATTCTCCAATCGCTAGCCACAACATCCCCTCCCCTTTGCAGGAGAGCCTTCTACCGAGACGTAGAGTTAGGCGCATCCACCTGGGCGTCGCCTGTGATACAGGACCACGCCGGATGATGGCGCCGCAACGTTTCCCGCGCCTGCGCATGATTCGATGTGGCATAACAGTATCGGCAGCCGAAGCCGCAAGAATCGTTGGCTCCAATATCCACGCTGAGATGGCAGAGACACCCCTCCCGCAATTCATGACGAGGTAGCTCGGGGGACTCCAATCGGCCGCTGAGCAGATTGAGAAGCGCGGCGTCCACGCAAAGTCCTGGAGAGATTCCAGGGAGATGCAGCGAGGGCTCAGCGCAGCTCTGGACAACCAATCCCCGTCCAGCGGCCTCCCCAGCGATCCAGCACAGCAAGTCTTCATATGCGACTAAAGAATAGGTTTCTTCCATCGCCACGCTCCCCATCCGCCGCTGCGTCTTGCGATACGGGTCGATGACGCTCACCACGAGGCGAAGAGTAGCACGGCCAATTGCATCGGCTATCCGCAGAAAGTTGCCCTGATGCCATTCGACCGGTGTCTCCCGGGAGAGGAGGATCGGATCATATCTCCAGATGATTCTCTCAGAACCCACGTATGCCGAAAGAGCAAGAAATGTCCGGATTGCCTGGTCAAGAGAAGGAGATCTCGGATCAATGGTTCGAGGATAGCCGACAATTGTGTACTGGAAATAGTAGACAAAACCAGCCTGGTCAAATTCCGAAAGATAGGGAACCAGAGGCGCTGGATGGCGAGTCCAGAAAACAAAACCCAAAACATCCTCCTTGCGAAGACTGACTCGGTGGAATTTCGTTGGATACAGCGGATTCTGGTAAACACAGTATCCAGCGCGTATTCTGTTCAGCAACCAAGGGGTGTAGAAAGCTGGAATATCCGTCCGCCGGCTGGCGGAGATGATCTTGGCCTGGTCAGCCCACATCGCGGCCTACTAGTGTGCTACACTCTGTGCTGGCAGAGGGTCCCTGGAGAAATCCTGAATATGGCTTCATAGGCTGATGTTACAGCATAAGAACCCTTTGCTGTAAGCTCTGGTGGATAATTCGGGCTAGCCGGTTTCAACTGCTTAGGTATCAGCATTGTGCCGGCATGATGGCTACGAACGTGCGGAAAAAGCTGCGGAAACTGCCTAACATTCTATGGCTTGGAGGCAAGTCGTGCGCAAGAATCTCTTGGGTATTCTATTAATGGTTACAGCATCAGCCTTGTTTCTGATCGCCTGCGCTTCGTCCGGATCCCCTAATCCTACGGTTTCTCCGAATCCTTCTTCCAGTTCTCCCCCCGCGTCGCCTTCCACCTCACCGATTGCGACTCACACCGCGAGCGTGGCCCCAGAAACAAAAAAGGTCGTCGTTGGTGACATCGAGATGGCCTGCCGTCTTTACGGTCAAGGCGATCCCTTGCTTCTGATCATGGGGTACAGCGGGTCACAAGATCTTTGGGATTCAACCTTCCTTCAGATTTTGGCCGAACATTACCGAGTGATCACGTTTGATAACCGCGGGGCGGGAGCCACCACCACCGGAACCAAGCCTTTTTCCATCGAACAATTCGCAGACGACACAGCCGGGTTGTTGAAAGTTCTCGGGATTTCCAAAACACACGTATTGGGCTTTTCCATGGGCACAAACATCGCCCAGGAACTGGCGCTTCGCTCCGACCCGGACACCGTGAACAAACTGGTCCTCTACGCCGCTGACCCCGGTGGAGGTTCTGCCATCCCTCCAACGTCGGAGACAATTCAGAAACTCACCGACACATCCGGCTCGCCGCAGGAACAAGGACAGCGATTGATCGCGTTACTGTTCCCGCCGGACTGGATGAAGGGTCACCCGGAGCGGATCAAGGAGATTTTTTACCGCCCGATGGAGACGGTATCACCGGAAACGATTGGCCGTCAGGCTCAGGCCATTGCCCAATGGAAGGGCTCGATGGACCGCCTGGACCAAATCCACAGCCCCACCCTACTGGTAACCGGTATGGAAGATGTGATCGTGCCGGCCGGCAATTCCCTGCTGATGGTTCCGAAGCTGCCCGGCGCCTGGCTGATTCAGCTAGAGGGAGGCGGGCACGGGGTGATGTACCAGGAACCCGAACGCTTGGCCCGCATCGTGTTGTTGTTCCTAGAGTAAAAATGGGGTCATGTCTTTACTTTTAGCATTTCGCAGTTGATGGATATTGGTCCGCAACTCCATGAAGCGGCCTGCGCATTCCGTGATCTTCTCCACCAGCGCCGGCCTTGACCGCCATTCCACCGGGATCCCGCTCTCTCCATAATAGGCGCCCGCAATCTGACCGAAAACAGCGCTGACCGTGTCGGCGTCATCACCAAGGTTTTACGGCCAGCAACACCCCGTGACGAAAATCTAGCGTTTGATCGAATGCCCACAGAGCAGCTTCCGAGGTGTCGCGACGTAGCCACTGGCCTTGATCTCGGGCGGTGCTTTCCTGCGGAAGGAAGCGGCGGCGATTTCAGCATATTACCCATCAGCAACGACGGAAGCGAGAGGTTCCCGCTGCCACAGGTCCGGTACGGGCAGAAACCCGGAGAAAGGATCTCCTCTTTGGAACAGTTCGTGGCTCTTTCTCATCTCGAGTGGGTAAGGTCGTCTGATGGTAAAAAGAGGAGCGCTGCCTAGAAGGACTAAAAGTTTTATTCGAGAGAGCATTGCGACTTAACTCTCCTTGGAGAATCACATAGATAGAGTTCCTTGAAAGCGAAGGGATCATCAAGGCACTCATCAACTTTCCCCGAGGGCGCCTTTTCTGCTGTTCCGCTTGCGGCAAGTCCGTTAAGGCTTGCGACACGACAAAGAAGGAATGGAGGCAGCATGTTCTGGAGAATGGGGTGTTACGCCAGAGTGGGAACGATGAGACCTCAAGAGCAAAAAGGCTTGACTATCCCTGGGACTATCCCTGGGACCGACAGGACTCTTTAAGACCACCACCGCCCTGATTAAAGGAAAGCTGGACTGAGCAGCCTGCGGCAGCATGTCTTCTCCTGCCGCAGGCTGGTATGTTACCCACTTGAAATGAGAAGGAACTAAATAAATAAATCTGTCCCCTTTTTTAGTAATTGACAAGTACCAAGGCAAGACTAGAATCATAGTCATAATGAACCCGCTGCGACCATTTGAACTGATATACCCGCCTATCATCAAGGCTCATCTCAAAACCATTGAGCCAAAGTATTTCCCGCTTATCGGCGAAAGCCTTGAAAAACAATTGCGGTATCAGCCAGATACGGAAAACCGGAATAGAAAACCGCTAAAACGACCCATTACATTTGGCGCACAATGGGAAGTACGATTTGGGCCGGGGAACATATTTCGAGCATTTTACAAGTTCAACCGGGAAGAATATCAAGTTGAAATACTGGCAATCGGTATCAAAAAGAATAGCCGGCTAAACGTCGGCGGTCAGGAGTATGAGATATGAGAATCGCATCAGTAGCCGATGTAAAGGCGAAGTTCAGCGGATATATAAAAGAAAGTCAGCAAGGGCCGGTAGTGGTAACAAAGAACGGTAAGCCCATTGCTATTTTATTGTCTGTAACGGATGAAGAAGAAATCGAAAGACTGATTTTAGCGTACTCGCCGAAGTTTCAGGGGATGTTACAAGTGGCAGAGCAACAAATCCGGGAAGGCAAGGGCCAAAAGCATGATGTTTTTTGGCGTGAAGTAGCCGCAGAGCAGGTAAAATAGATGTGACCTGCCACCGAACACCCGCCTTCCCGTTTGGGAATCTACCGGAATTAACAAAGAAATCGTTCCTTCTCATTTCAAGTGGGTAACCTACCAGCCTGCGGCAGCATATCTAGCCCGGCTTCCTGTAATCATGGTGATGATGATCTTAAAGAGTCTTGTCGGCCCTGGAACCGCCGCACCCCAGTGCGGCATTGCTGGGTATTGCGCTCCCCCTGGAAAAGCCGATGGTCCCAAGGACGGTCTCAGTCCCAGAGACCTTGTTTACCCATAGACTGCCTTACCCACTCATTTTGAGAAAGAACCAAGGATCCGAGATTTCCCACGCGATGCCTGCCACCCGTCGCACCGGTATCCCGCAGCTCAGCTCGCTGACCACTGCCCCTTGCCCTACTCGTCAGTGATGCCCTCGTTGAAAGGCTGGATATCAACCGAGCCATCTTCCGACTTCATCAGTATCTCAACCTTGTTCTTGGCGGCTTCGAGCTGCTTTGCGCACAATTTGGACAACTTGATGCCTTCTTCGTATTTTTTCAATGCGTCATCGAGCGACTGGCTCCCGCCTTCCAGTTCGTCCACGATCTCTTCCAGTCTCTTCAAGGCGTCCTCAAATCTGATGTCCACCATCCTCCACCTCCTCTATTCTGCTCCAGAATTTTCCTTTGCCAAGCCTTGTTTCCACCCTGTCGCCCCTGCTTATCGCAGAGTTATTCTTGATGACTTCTCCACCAGGCAGTTTGAGGGTTATGCTGTAGCCCCTCTCTAATATCCTGGTCGGATTGAACGCTTCCAATTTTGCCTCGATCCCGTTGTGCCTTTGAACCGACATCTCCAGGATATGGCCGATCCTGACCGACATCTCTTTGCGCAAATCATCGATTCGCTGTTCCCGCTGGACGATAAAATTAAGTGGCCGCCTCAATATATGAGTACTCTGCAGCGAGAGCAGCCTCTCCTTGCATGTGCAGATCAGACTGGAGAGAAGATGATTGAGGTGAGCCGTTGCCGTATCTACCATCCTCTTCAAATCCTCTTTTTTAGGTATAACCAGCTCAGCGGCTGCCGACGGCGTGGACGCGCGGAAGTCCGCTACAAAATCCGCAATGGTAAAATCGATCTCGTGGCCCACTGCGCTGATCACTGGTATCTCCGAATCGAAGATGGCGCGCGCCACTACCTCCTCATTGAACGGCCAGAGGTCTTCAAGACTCCCTCCTCCGCGGCCAACGATCATGACATCGATGTTCCCCAGTTCGTTGAACTGCCGTATCGCCGCGGCGATCTCCTCCTTGGCGTCAACACCCTGTACCTTCACGGGATTGATGATGATCTCAACATTCGCAAACCTTCGCCTGGCGATACTGAGGATATCCCGTATCGCTGCGCCGGTAGGGCTGGTCACCACGCCGATCCTGGTAGGCAGAAACGGTATCGGTGTCTTGTAGCGCTCGTCGAAGAGCCCCTCTTTTTGCAACTTCTCCTTCAACTGCTGGAACTGAAGCTGCAGCGCCCCTACTCCTCTGGGCTCGATCTCCTCAATGATCAGCTGATAGTCGCCGCGCGCTTCATACAGGCTGACCGAGCCGAGGACAATTACCTTCATGCCGTTCTTCAGGCTGAATTTCAGTTTCTCGTTGGCGCGCTTGAACATTGCGCACCTCAAGATCGAGGTGGCGTCTTTCAAGCTGAAATATATGTGGCCGGATGTGTGCTGGATGAAGTTCGAGATCTCCCCCTCCACCCACACGCCGGGGAAGGAATCTTCGATGATCTCGCGAATATCCCTGGTCAGCTCCGATACCGTATAGACGTGCTTCTCTCTCGGCTCGCCCTTCATCTCTTCACGCATTCATCGCCTTCATCAAGAGTTCATTCCGCCCTGTGATGTATTATACAGATCATCTCTGCCCCGAGCCTCACCGCCCACCTGGCCGTATCCATCGCTAGGTTTCCTGCTCGAATAAATGGGGAACAGCCATAAATGATTTGCAGACCTTCACTTTTTTGAGCCACCGTCTCTAGCGATTTACCCGTGACCATCGGCCTGCCAACTGCCTGAGCGTCGCGATTGTCTGCTGCAGGCGAAGCGGCCTTGAGGGAGGCGGAGGGTGCGCCTCAGATTCAAGGCTAGGGAAAAAACCTGCTCCCTTTTTCCTATCGTCGACTTCGGGCGGACGCTGAGCGATAATTCCAATTTGAGAGACGAGATGGTTTGCGCTGAAGACGCTATCAGCATCTATCGAAGCCTTACGGCCCACGGCATTCCAGCCTGGATAGGCGGCGGGTGGGGAATCGATGCCCTGCTTCGGAAGCAAACCCGCCCTCATAAAGATCTCGACATCATCGTGCGGCTGGATGACGTCGTACCGATGCGTGAGCTCTTGTCCAGTCTTGGTTATCACTTGAAGGAACTATGGTCCGAGAACAGTTGGGTAGTGGATCCCCGTGGGGTCGAGACGCCAACTGCCTTCGTGCTGCAGGATGCGGATGGGCGCGAGGTTGATGCGCACGCCATGCGTCTCGATGACCAAGGCAATGGGACGCCGGCCTGGACAAACGACGAGGGCCTCATCTTCCAGAGCGAAGACCTTGCCGGAGAGGGCCTCATCGCCGGATGCTCAGTCCGCTGCCTTTCCCCCCGGATGCAGCTGCGGTTCCATACCGGCTACGACCTCCCCAAGGTGCAATTCCAGGATTTGGAACTGCTTCACGAATTGCTCAGCATCGGATTAATCGGGGACAGCCACTGATTGTTTTGGAAAAATGAATCTGTCCCCATTTCGAGGTGAGAGCATCTTCCCCGATATCTCGTACTCATGAAGGAAGGAGTGATCATTTCATGAACACTGATGAATCTTTACCCAAGGAGGAGCCGGAAGGAGCCGGCATCATGACGGAGAGGCTGACAAACGTATTGCGGGTGCTTCTCGAGGAGGTCTATGCCGGTCCGCCCGACCCCAGAGCCACCTGGATCACCTCCAACGAGCTGAACTCGGGCATCATCGGCACATTGGATTTGATCCCGTTTGACCTCGCGTTGCAGCTGCCGGGTCCCGGGATGAACAGCATCGCCACGCACGCCGCGCACCTGCTCTTTTCGCTGCGGCTCGCCTGTCGGGCGATGAAGGGGGAGAATGCCTATGCCAATGCAGACTGGAAAGAGAGCTGGCGCATTTCCGTCGTGGACGATGGATCATGGCAAGAGCTCAGGAGCGACTTGCGCAGAGTTCACACCGACCTGCTCGACTCGCTGCGCGGGAACCTGCCTTGGGAAGATGAAGATTTCCTGAAGGGTGTGATCGCTCTTGTGGGGCATGGCGCCTACCACCTTGGCGCGATACGGCAGATCCAACGGGAATTTGCTGCCGGCTCATGAGATAAAGAAAACTTCTCCCAATTCACCCGCAAGACCGACCACAATGTGGCCTCTGTTACTAAAAGTATCATCTCCCTGCTTTCCTCTCCCCCCAAGGTAGATAGGCAGGATTTTGGGAGAAAAGGCATCCTCCTTTTGCCGGGAAGAAAACAAGGAGCGCGTTCAGTAGCGCTAGATTGGTGGTTCTTCGGCGATTTCCACCTGGAATTCGTTGAGCATAAAGGGAGCGGGTACAAAAGGTGGATTGAACCGAGCCACGGTCAACGGCTCCAGCGGATGTAAGCCGTCACGGATCAGCATCGTTCGCAAGTTCTCTATCTCAATCCGCACCCGATGGCCGTTTGCCAAGCCGCGAAACCGAAGAACGGCCAGTTTTCGCTTTGGCAGCTGACGTAGGTGCACCGCTGGATTGTTGGGGATTGGCATCCTCTTCAGACTGTAGTGGGAGGGTGCAAAAAAAGCCACCCGCCAGGATGTACCCTGGCTCGACGTTTCCGTCTCGGGGGTCGTCACCGGCAGGCTCTCAGAGATGGTGACGGGAGCAGTCATGGGCAGGTTCTCAGAGATGGTGACAGGAGCAGTCACCGTCAGGCTCTCCGAGATGGTGACGGGAGCAGTCATCGGCAGGTTCTCTGAGATGGTGACTGGAGCAGTCATGGGCAAACTCTCAGAAGCAATCACTGGCGATGTCATGGGGATCCGTTCTGAAGCTGTGACGGGTTTCGCCATCAGGATCGCATCATTTCTGCGGTTGTTTCCGAAAATGTAATCAGCCAAAAGAGCGAAACCGCGATCCATGGCATTGCCATAGGGCCCCTCCACGACCACCTCGGCAACCACTGCGGGATCGTATTCCCGGATCTCGTATCCCTTCCGTTGATTCAAGAGCGCGTACTTCGGTTTTTCGGTCATATTAACTCCTTTTATCTTTTTCTCTAGTACCACTCCAGCGGCTGTATAATTCCCACCTACAAGCCTTTCGCGCGAGCCCCGCCCGCCTTTGCGATGGAACCAGAGCATTGACTGGCAGACAACTCCATCAGCTGGTCTGCGTATTCCGTGATCTTGTCCACCAGGGCCAGCTTGGACCGCCATTCCTCCGGGATCCCGCTTTCACCATAGTAGGCGCCTGCAATCTGCCCGAAAACAGCGCCAACCGTGTCGGCGTCGTCACCAAGGTTCACGGCCAGCAAAGCTCCGTGGCGGAAACTCAGCGTCTGCTGGAATGCCCATAGGGCGGCTTCCAGCGTCTCCACCACATAGCCGCTTGCCTTGATTTCGGGCGGTGCTTTCCTGCGGAAGGAACCCGCAGCAATCTCGGCAATGGCTGGAGAGAGGGGTGTCCGCTGCCACAGGCCAGGTACGGGACAGAAACCGGGAGAAAGGATCTCCTCTTTGGAACGGCCCTGAAGGGCGCCCACGATGAGGCCGGCAGCGTAGCGACAGGCATCCAGCGCGTCAACGGCGCCGTGGGTGGTGCGCGAGCTCTCCGCGGCCCTAGCGATGGCCTCCTCGGGCTTTTGTGCGAAGAACAGGGGAACCGGAGCCAGGCGCATCAGGGAGCCGTTGCCGGCCGTATGAGGATCGGTCGATCCGCAAAATAGGTTCCCGCTTTCTCGGAACTGCGAAAGGGCTTCTCTTGTGGTGAAGCCAATGTCCACGCAGCGCCCGTTGCTGCCCAGGTATCCTTCCAGCATCCAGCGCAGGTAGCGCTCCATCTGCTCTTTGGGGTCAAAACCCTGCCGCTCGATCAGGCTTTCAGCCAGGCACAGGGCCATCGAAGTGTCATCGGTCCATTCGCCTGCTTTCAAGTGGAGCGAACCGCCGCCGATCATATCCTGAATCGGCTCAAAGCTTCCGGGG
>CAYXFH010000037.1:0-4411 GCA_964464245.1 uncultured bacterium | reverse complement strand
CGAGAAAAGGGGACAGATTTATTTATTGAGCCGTCCTAAGCTGATGGGAACAGATTTGAAATGTGTCCCTAGAACAGTTTCGCTGCAGTAGGAGAAAAGGAATGACGAGTAGTGGGAAAATAAATCTGTCCCCTTTTTCCTTACCCGATCGGGAGCAGCCTCAAGTCGGCGGCGATGGGCAGCTCAAAGGTGGAGTCGCGAAGGAGCCTCGTCGAGAAGAATAGAACTTCCAAACTCTCCACTTCGCCCGTAGTCGGGTTCAGGCGAGCGATCACTTCATCTTCCAACTCCTCGGATTCCTGTTCCACGTAAGGCGATCGCTTTTGGATCGTCAGGATGTCGGATTCCCGGTTGTACTGGAAACTCAATCTCGGCTCCATTCGACTTCTCCTTCTGCCAGCCTTCTGGCTAAATAGGCTGTGATGATCCATGACCTTCCGGCATCTACATCACTGACCACCACAATCACTGCGTGTTTCCCCCCGCGCACATCAGCAAACCACCGCGAAAATAGTCTCGCGTTTCCCATCCGGCGGCTTCGGCGTACTAGGTCAGGATCATTCAGCGCCGGCTTGATGATCTGATCAAAGTCCGTACCCATTTCCGGATGCTGACGCACAATGTGGTTTCGCCTCTCTGATGTCAGTTCAACATCCTCAGCGAGGTAAGGGCAGAAGAAACGCTGAATGCCTTCTCTTTCCAATTTGCTCAACCTGCCTGCACAATTTGATTCGCTTCATCGTAAGCGATACGGCGGTGGACGCGCAACTTTTCGGATTGCCTTAGCTACTATGGCCCAATTGCATACAACCATTGATCAACCGGCGGCTGGCAGTCTCCCTCTTCTGGGCGGAAATAGAGCAGGAGGGGCAACCCCTCCTGCTCAACACACCGATTGCCAGAAGAGCTTCTTTCCCTAGACAGACCTCCCGAACACCAAGCTGCAACCAGCCAGGAGATCCTTGATCCAGTAGCCGGAGGTGGGTTGGAAAGACCCTCCTACGGTGACCATCACGTAGCTTGTCCCGGTCCAAGCGAAGAAAGGCCCTTTGATCCAACCACCGGCCATGGCATCCTCCAAGTTCTTGCTCTCTGCCCCTTTTCTCACACTCACTGAAGCCCAGGGCACGGGCTGGTGATAGGGGGTTCCGATCAAGTTCCAACTGGGAGAGAGCAGGATCTCTGTGTTGGCTTGCCCATTGGCTTGCCCGTTGATCTCCAAGGGCTGGGCGGAAGGGGCTTTCAGCCAGTAGCCGTCTCCCAGGGCCAGGGTGATCTGGACGCGGCTAAGGTAGCTGCCCTGTACCGCATCCCAGAGGTAGAGCTGCCATCCTGAAGGGAAGACAGCCTCCGGGTTGGAATTCTCCAACACCAGCGGCACGGCGATCATGTTCCAGCCGGCGGAGAGGGAATAGGAAAGGGAGGGGGTTGACGATTCGCCGATGGCGTAGAGCTTGTTGTCCCATGACCCCACGTAGACCGTGCCACCGCTGCCGATGGCTGGGGAAGAGAAAAGGGAGAAAAGGGGACAGATTTATTTATTGGCAGGTCGCTCCAACGGGGACAGTTGGCGGGCGGCCTGTCCTAAGAGTAGCAACGGATCGGATCTTGTGGACGAATTCGAGAAGATAAATCTGTCCCCTTTTTCCTCTGCTGCCCCTGGGCTGGCCAAGGCCTGGCCGTAAAAGGCACAAGATGGAACTGGGCGCTTTCCCCGAGACGGGGCCGGGATCCTTGGCTCTGTACGATTCGACTGTCCCATTTCTCTGCTTCGTTGTTATGCCGAACGCAGTGAAGCATCTAAAGTTCGTCTCAAAAACCAAAACCGCAAAAAGGAGATCTTTCGCTTCGCTCAAGATGACAGGAGGGTGGTCAAGTCGACAGGAGGGAGAGGAGAAAAGGGGACAGATTTATTTATTGAGCCGCATTAGGAGAAAAAGGAGAAAAGGGAGAAAAGGGGACAGATTTATTTATTGGCAGGTCGCTCCAACGGGGCAGTCGGCTGACGGTCCGTCCCAAGAGCAGCGAAGGATCGGATCTTGTGGACGAAATCGAGAAGATCATGCGGCTAATGGGGACAGATTTATTTATTGAGCCGCATCAGGAGAAAAGGAAAGACCGGCAGAATCTCGAGGGCCGGGAAGGCCGAGAAGAGTGGGAAAATAAATCTGTCCCCTTTTTCCATGCTATGATAGGGACTATTCTACCTGCCGGGCCCTTAGCTCAACGGATAGAGCATCGGACTTCTAATCCGATTGTTGGGAGTTCGATTCTCCCAGGGCCCGCCAACCGTTTTTCGCATTCCTTTCAAACCACTCTCATTTTCCCGCCTTCCGCGATCTGGACGATGAGGGGTAACCGTTTCCGTGATCGGCCGAGAATGGCTATCGGGACGGATTAGACCTCCGGTCAACTCGGAAATCTGTCCCCGTAGACGCTGGTTGCCTCCTGCCGCCTTCTTTCTTAGAATGATAGGAAAAGAGCTGTTCTTCCTTGAGGCGGAACGGGGAGTGACAGTTTTGTGTTGGGAATACTGCCAAGGAGGGAATGATGGATATTCTGGCGATCAGCGGAAATCCGAAGAAGGGTGGATCGAATGCAGCTCTGGTGGCCGAGGCTGTGCGCGGTGCGGTGGAAAGCGGAGCCACTGTGGAAGAGATCCGTCTGGTAGAACAGCGTATCGGTTGCTGCCGGTTCTGCTTGCAATGCGCCCGTGACTTGGAAGCGCTGATTGGCCCCTGCAGCCAGAAGGACGACATGGCCTGGATCCTGGAGAAGATCCGTCAGGCTGGTGGGCTGATCCTCTCCTCCCCGGCCAGCAGTGGTCAGGCCAGCGCTCTGATGAAGACTTTCGAAGAGCGCTGCGTGTACACCCTTGGCCGCCCTACACGCCGGATCCTTTGGGTGAAAGGTTGCCCGGCTTCACGTCTGGGCGACCGCCGACGCTTCGCCGTGACCCTCACCACGGCCGGTGTCGTGCCTACCTGGTCGCGGGTCTTATGCAGCGGCTCCACGGCCCAGATGGCTTCCTTGGCTCAGGGAATCTTTCATGCCAAGGTAGTGGGGACTCTCTTCGTGGGTCCCCTCTGGAAGCGAGGTCTTACACAATCCGACCGTACGAGGGCATACGCATTAGGGCGGAAGCTGGCAACTTTCCTGGAAAGGAGTGGCAAGGAGCAAAATTGAAACGCAAACAAGGGTGGCCGGTTCTGATTTGGGCAATCTTGCTGATGTGGCTCTGGCTGTCTTTTCTGCCCTGCGCCGGAACCCTAGCTGCCTCCAATTCACAGTATGATGCCGGGGACCGGACGTTGATCGCTTCGTTGGCTCAGCGATACCTGCAAGCTGGGGTAGAGGTGATGCAGGCTGGCGACCTATCGCCACTATCACACTTTCTTTCAGTTGATGAGGAGGAACGCCTGGCCGGCCGTTTCTTCGGCCCCTCCGGGCTCTGCTGGTTGTGGAACTATTACCAACAGGATGCCGCAGCCGGCTGGAAGGGAGAACCTGTTCTCGTTCAATCCTTCTCCACGCCGGTCGTCCTGGTGCAAGGGGAAGAAGCAGTCTGTTATCTGAGCGAAGAGATCCGCGTCAGCGCTCCGGGCTTGGTCAGCGGCATTCTTTGCCGATCTTCGGTGGTGATGGCGCATTCGATCTGGCTGAGGCGGACCGCGGATAGCTGGGCGATCTCTGCCGACCTGGCCTGGGAGGAGAACGTTCAACCCGTCCCCGGGATGCAAGCCGGCAGCAGCAGCCCTTTCCCACGGGTGGCCGGCTTCCCGGCCTATGAGGAAGTGGTTGCCTTATTTCCCCAGTTGACGGCGCCCGTCTTTGGGCGGCCCGCCACCCCCAGCCGGGGGGCGGTGGCAGCCTACGCTGATTTCTATGCTCTTGACCCCAACGTCCCCTATTACCCGGATTTTTCCTCCACTGGCGGGGACTGCGCCAACTTCATCTCCCAAGCTCTATTCGAGGGCGGCTGGGCGATGGACACTGTAGGCTCTCCGGATCTTCAGTGGTGGTTTCATTGGCCGGGGGCTTGGAGCGAGCCGATCCACTGCAGCGACTCCTGGGTCTACGCCGGCGACTACGCTGAGGGCGGCGGCTTGGGTTACACGGTGAAGCACAACCCGCCCGGCTCGACTGCTCCCAACGGCGCCTGCCCGGGCCGCGCTGACGTTCACTGGAGCGAGCTGAAACTGGGCGATCTGGCCTTGGTGCATACCCAAGAGGATCCTGACACCCACCACATGGGAGTGGTGGCAGCGTTCGACCAAGATCACGGAACCCCCGCTCCTTTTCCCCTGGTGGACGCTCATTCCAGCAACCGCTACCACTATCCGCTGGATTGGAATGGCGCTTACTCCCTCCAGCAGATCGACGTCCTGCTGTTGCGATACCCTTCTCCATC
>CAYXFH010000036.1:0-17119 GCA_964464245.1 uncultured bacterium | reverse complement strand
CCCGCGCAAACGCAAAGGGGAAGACGTCGATGCGGTCGTGGAGATCAGCCTTGAAGAGGCTTTCAATGGTTCTTTGCGCCCTATTTCGTTTATCCTGGGGGGGACTGCTCGCACTCTCGAGGTGAAGATCCCGGCAGGGGTTGAGGAAGGCGCCCGCATCCGCCTTCGCGGACAGGGTTACCCATCCACAAGCGGCGGAGAGCCCGGCGACCTCTACCTGATGGTCCGCATCGCTCCTCATCCCTATTTCGAGCGCAAAGGGCTCGACCTCTTTCTAGATTTGCCTGTCACCCTGGGAGAGGCCATGCTTGGGGCTAAAGTGGAAGCCCCCTCTCTGAAAGGGCCGGTGATGGTGACAATTCCGGCGGAGACGCAGAACGGGGTCATCATACGCTTGCGTGGGTTGGGCTTGCCCCCTGGCGGCGATCAATATCTGAAGGTGAAAGTGGTTCTCCCGCAAGAGCTCAGCAGCCAAGAGAAAAAGCTCTTCCAGGAACTGAAAGCATTGGATCGCACCCAGCCCCGCTCTCGTTTGGGTCAATCGTAAGCAAAAAAGGAACGGAAACCTGGCCCTCTTACCAGGTTCCGAACCAGGAGGTACGAATCATGGCATTCAATCCAGATAAACTAACGATCAAAGCGCAGGCCGCCCTCGCCCAAGCCACCAGCCTGGCTGAGAGCAAGAATCAGCAATCTATGGAGCCGGAGCACCTGCTGGCCGCACTGTTGGAACAATCGGACGGGGTGGTCCCTCCGCTTCTGCAAAAACTTGGGGTGGAGATTGGACCTTTCGCGCACCAGTTGGCAGGGGAAATAGATAACTTTCCCAAAGTGTACGGCGGGGGTCCAGCTCACCTTTCCCCGCGCTTAAAGAAGGTGCTCGACCAAGCGTTGCGGGAAGCCAGCCAACTGAAAGACGAGTATATCTCCACTGAACATTACCTCCTGGCCATGGCCGTGCTCGGGGATGGAGCGGTAAAACGCTTGCTGACCGCTGCCGGAATCGATCAAGATCGTCTCTTGCAGGCTTTAGCCCAGATCCGGGGCACGCAGCGGATTACCGACCAAAACCCGGAGGACAAATACCAGGCCCTGGAGAAGTACGGGCGCGATCTGACCGAGCTGGCTCGGCGCGGCAAATTGGATCCGGTCATCGGACGCGACGAGGAGATCCGTCGCACTATCCAGGTACTCTCCCGCCGCACCAAGAACAACCCAGTCCTCATTGGGGAGCCTGGAGTCGGCAAGACCGCCATTGTTGAAGGTTTGGCCCAGCGCATTGCCTCTGGCGATGTGCCGGAGGGTCTGAAGAATAAACGTGTAGTGGTCTTGGACTTGAGCGCTCTGGTGGCCGGCGCCAAGTTTCGCGGGGAGTTTGAAGAACGGCTGAAAGCAGTCTTGAAGGAGGTAACCTCCTCCGAGGGAACCATCATCCTTTTTATCGACGAGTTGCATACACTCATCGGAGCAGGCGCCGCCGAGGGCGCCATGGACGCTTCCAATATGCTGAAACCGGCTTTAGCTCGCGGTGATCTGCGGGCCATCGGCGCCACCACACTGGAGGAGTACCACAAGCGAATCGAGAAGGATCCCGCCCTAGAGCGACGTTTTCAACCAGTGGTGGTGCGCGAGCCGAGCGTCGAGGATACCATTGCCATCTTGCGTGGATTGAAAGAGCGCTATGAAGTACATCACGGGGTGAAGATCCAGGACACTGCTCTGGTAGCTGCAGCGGTCCTTTCTAACCGCTACATCGCAGATCGCTTTCTTCCCGACAAAGCCATCGATCTGATGGACGAGGCGGCCTCGCATCTGCGCATGGAGATCGACAGCCTGCCGACTGAGCTGGATGAGGTGGAGCGGCATCTGCGTCAATTGGAGGTGGAGCGCCAAGCTGTGCGGAAGGAGAAGGATCCGGTTTCCCAGTCGCGCTTAAAAAAGATGGAGGAGGAGATTGGGGCCTTGAAGGAACAAGCCCAAGCGCTGCGCGCTCGATGGCAGGCCGAGAAGGAAATCCTGCTGGGGATCGGCCAAACTACCGAGAAGATGGAAAGCATGCGCAACGAGGAGAAACAGGCTGAAAGCAAGGGTGACTGGGATCGCGCCGCCGAGCTGCGTTTTGGTATGCTCCCGGGCCTGCAGAAAGAGCTGGCCAGCCTCAACGAACGCCTGGAAGAGATCCAAAAGGGTGGAGGAATGCTGAAGGAAAAGGTCGGGGAGGAAGACATCGCCGAGATTGTCTCCAAGTGGACAGGGATTCCGGTGACCCGATTGATGGAGGAAGAAATGCAGAAGCTGGTTCGGATGGAGGAGCGTCTAGGAAGGCGCGTGGTAGGGCAGGATGAGGCCATCGGCGCCGTCTCCAAAGCCGTGCGTCGAGCCCGCTCCGGCCTCTGTGATCCGAATCGGCCCATCGGCTCCTTTCTCTTCTTGGGTCCCACTGGAGTCGGCAAGACCGAACTGGCTAAGGCTTTGGCTGAGTTTCTCTTCGATGATGAGAAAGCCATGGTTCGCCTGGATATGTCCGAATACATGGAGAAACACACCGTCTCCCGACTGATCGGCGCTCCTCCCGGCTACATCGGGTATGAGGAAGGAGGACAATTGACCGAGGTCGTGCGCCGCAGGCCCTACACCGTGATTTTGCTGGACGAGATCGAGAAGGCCCACCCCGATGTTTTTAACGTCCTCCTGCAGATCCTCGACGAGGGCCGTTTGACCGACGGACAAGGGCGAACGGTCGATTTCCGTAACACGGTCATCATCATGACCTCCAATCTGGGAAGCCAGGCGATCCAGGAACTGTCCGGCCAATGGGAACTGATGAAAACCAAGGCGATGGAGATCCTTCGTCTCAGCTTCCGGCCGGAGTTCCTCAACCGGATCGATGAGATCATCATCTTCCAGGCGCTCGGCAAGGAGCAGATCCAGAAAATCGTCGACCTCCAGCTGCTGCGCCTGGCCGCTCGCCTCTTGGAGAAACAGATCGGCTTGGAAGTGACTCCTGCCGCTCGCGCTTTGCTGGCTGATCTGGGGTACGAGCCAGCCTACGGAGCGCGCCCCCTCAAGCGTGCCATCCAACGCGAGGTGATGGATCCCCTGGCTATGCAGATCCTGGAGGGATGTTACAAAGAAGGCGATACCGTCTTGGTGGATGCTGCCGATGGCGCCTTCCTTTTCCACCGCAAATAAGGGGACAGATTTATTTTTCCACTCTTCCAGCCTGTTCACATGCCTGGTTGCCGTCCGGCCACCCGTTTCATGAGGCAGGCCAGGTTCCGTCCATCTTTACCCGGATCAATGATCAGGTACACCCGGTTCGTCATCAGGCAATAGGCATAGATTCTGCACCCATACGCGTCTTTCCATTCCCGCAGGTTCTTTAGGTTATGCCGATAATCTCCATCCGTGACGAAAACGGCTTGCCTGATATCAATAAATCTGTCCCCTTTGTTTTAGAACATATCGTAATCGCCGGAGGTGACGTACCAGTCCTCCAGCGCGCCCAGGGCGGCATGATCGATTGACCCGTCCGGGGAGTAGGCGATCAGTGGTTGTTGAAGCGAGCGCACGCGGAATCCGTTCTCCCGGTAAGAAGGGAGCAAGGGAGAGTGCATCATCAGCCAGGAAGCGACGATGGCTGTTTTCTCTCGACGAAATTGGTCCAGTAAAAGGGTGAGGAAAATGGTCGCCAAACGGGGATCCCAACGCTCAACGAAAAGCTCTCCCACCGAGCTCAAGCGATAGGTCAAGTCGACGGTGCGAGTCACCGCAAAGCCGCGCAGTGTACCCTTTTCTCTTAGAGCCCAAGCCTGGTAGCCGGCCGATGGGTGATCGAGATAGCGCCAGTTCAAGTAAGCGCACTCTTTTTCCACGGTGAATCGATAGCGTTCCCGCAAGGTGCGCCAGAGCGCATCTGTATCGGCCCCAAAGCGCTGAATCGGATGGAGGGAGAAACCATCTTCCCTTTTCCCCCGACCGGAAAAGTAGGCCCAGAGAAGCGGTTTGGCCACGGTTCCAGCCAGACGAGCCAGGGCCGGCCAAGGCAAGCGGGTTTGCAGGGCAGCGCCGAGGTCCAGCACTTTCATGAGGCGCGCCACCTTGCCCACTTCGACCCAGCCAAAGCACTGAATATAGCCGTGGTAGGAGTTGCGGTTGGGAAACCCGTAGTAGAGAGGGATCTTACGTTGAGCGCCTTCTTGAAAGGTTGCCAGTACAAGCTTTTTGAAGACGCCTTGTCCGCGGCAGACCGGATCCACCATAGTGTCCACCGATTGCCCTCCGATCACTCGAGAGGCGCCGGCCTTCATGGGGACCGCAAAGTAAGCTTCCTGTCCCACGACTTTCCCGTTGGCGCGCGCCAGAGCGATCAGAGGCGAGGCGAAGGGGTTGCGTTGGTATTCCCACCGCCAGTCTTCCATTTCCCGGGGGATCTTGGGAAAAGTGCGGTGGAAGAGGTCGAGAATTCCCTCCTCGTCTCCGGGCTGGTAGAAACCGATTTCCAGTTCGTTGGCCATCGCCTTATTATAGTGTCCTGAACCGGCGCGCCAAGGGCTCCAGCTTGATCATGACGAGAGTGGTAATATCTCAGGGTATGCAACCAAGGAGCGATCATGCAGATTCCTGATTATCACGTCCACCCCGACTACTCCATCGACGCCAAGGGGTCGATCCAAAGATACGCCACTACTGCGGCTGCGCGCGGGCTGCCGGAGATATGCTTCACTACCCACCTCGACCTTGATCCGCTTCGAGCTAGAGAAGACAGGCGGATCCGTGATCGGGGGGAAAGACGAAGCTTCCGCACCCTGGATTGGCTTGACCATTATTGGGAGGATATCGACCAAGCCCAGTCCGAAGTGAACGGGCAAGTCCTCTTGAAGCACGGATTGGAGATCGATTATTTTCCCGGTTTTGAGATATTCGTCCGACCGGCTCGCGAGTCCTATCCCTGGGATTTTGTCTTGGTCTCAGTACACTGCCTGGAACACATCGCCATTGCCGGGCAAGAAGAGAGTGGCCCCTACTTAGCGCGGCACACCCCGGAGGAAACAGCCGAGGCTTATCTGACAGCGGTCCGGGAGGCTATTGCCAGTGGTTTTGGTCATGCTTTGGCCCATCTTGACTACTTTAAGCGCCAAGTCAGCCCAGGTTTTCGCCCGCGCTTCCTGGCCGCCCTCGCTCCGCGATTGCCTGAAATCCTTGAACTGCTGCAGCGCGCAGGAATGGCCATGGAGATCAATACGCGCGCCATCCGCACCTATGGATTGGGTGAACCATTTCCCGGCACGGAGACTCTCGCGCTGGCGGCCCGCCTGGGTGTTTCCAGAATCACCATCGGCTCGGACAGTCACCGCCCCGAAGAGTTGGGCAACTGTTTTGATGAAGCCCGCCAGTTTGCTTTAGAGGCCGGCTTTACTACGGCATTCACCTATCAGAAAGGGGAGATCGATGGTTCTTTTCAACTCTAGACTTTCCTTGACCAGCCTTCCCACTCCGCTGGAAGCGCTCCCTGTCCTCTCCCGCCAACTGGGGGTTGAATTATGGATCAAGCGTGATGACCTCACTTCCCCCGCGGGAGGTGGAAATAAAGTTCGTAAGCTGGAATACCTGCTGGCTGATGCGAACTCGCGTAAAGCGACTGTGGTCATTACCCTGGGCGCCGTGCAGTCCAACCATTGCCGTCAAACTGCTCTCTTGGCTGCTAAGCTGGGACACGAAGCTCACTTGGTCTTGATCGGCGAGGAGCCCTCCGCCAGACAGGGGAACCTCTTGCTGGATACCTTGTCCGGCGCCACCTTGCACTTTGGAGCGCGAACCTTGGAGCAGGGGCGAGCGAACGCCCAGCGGTTGATGGCAACAATGCTGGAGCATGGCAAGATACCCTACCTGATCCCCTATGGAGGCTCCGACACGATCGGCGTACAAGGGTATGTGGCTGCCTGGGCCGAGCTGCAGGAGCAAACCCAAGCGCGCTCGCTCTCCTTCGACTGCATCGTTCATGCTACCTCTTCGGGAGGCACCCAAGCCGGTTTGTTGGTGGGCCAACAGGTCTACGGCGGCGCAGGTCAAGTGATCGGCATCAGCGTAGGGCCGCCCGCGACCACTCTGGCGCGGGAAGTAGCCGCCCTTGCCGGTCAAACCGCTCAAGCCATCGGCTTGGATTCTTTTAGCCTATCTTCAGCGCCAGTTATCCTGGATCAGTATATCGGCCCGGGATACGCGCTCCTCGACGAGGCCACCCACGCCGCCATTCGACGATTGGCGCAAACCGAAGCGATCCTTCTCGATCCTGTCTACACAGGGAAAGCGTTCACTGGTTTCCTGCGATTGGCTAGCGAAGGAAGGCTGGGGAAACGCGCCTTGTTCTGGCATACCGGTGGAGCGCCCGCCCTTTACAGCTACGCCGATCAATTGACAAGCAGTCAGCCCGCGGCAGCATGACAGGGCACCCTGCCGGGAGCTATCTACTTGCCGGGAGCTTGCCAAACTCGATAGCCTGCGGCAGCGCGACAGCCTGCGGCAGCAAGATACTGAGATGATCGGACTGATAAGGGTGCAATCACCTTCTCCAATTCACTCCCCTCTCCCTGGCGCCGCGATGCATCTGCGCGCAGCTACCTTCGACTACTGGGAGACCCTCATCGAGGAAGGCGAGCCAGGCGCAGCATCCCTGGAGAGGACGGCATCCGCTTTCTACCGCCAGTCCTGTCAGGAACTCCGTCTCCCCCCGGAGCTTGTCTTTGAGGAAGCTCTCCAGCGACGGTTGGCGGTCACCCGGGAGCGAATGACCGGAGAGTTGCTGGAGGTTCCCTTGGACCATTTCTTCCCTCTGCTCTTCGAGGACCTGGGGTTATCGGCTACGGCCAACAAAGTGGCTTCTCGGGAGGCTGTTCTCTTCATCGCCGAACAAGTGCACGAGGCCACGGTGCTGCTCCCCGGCGCCATCGAATTCCTCGCCTTGCTCAAGGAGAAAGGGATCAAGCTTGGGCTGGTCTCCAACACCCAAATCCCACCCGCGCAGCGCCGCGAAAGCCTGCGCCGTTTGGGCCTCCTCCCCTACTTCGACGCCGTGGTGCTATCCTCCGGCTTTTTTCACCGCAAACCCAAGCCGGCTATTTTCGAGGAAACGCTTCGTCAATTGCAGGTTCAGCCCGAGGAGTGCCTGCATTTTGGGGACAGCTTGAACGCCGACGTGAAAGGAGCGAGAGGGGCAGGAATCCTCTCGGTCCAGGTGATGGCCGGCCGGAACGCCGCTTCAACCAGTGAAGCTGAACTGGTGATTCGCGATTGGAGGGCCGCTCGGGCTTTATTCGCCCGGCTCTTGTAAGCGGGAAGCCGCCTTCTCGCCGAAGACCATCTCCTCCAAGTTATGTTCGGCTTGGTGAATCTTGGAGCGGTAGACGGCCAACTGATCCTCAAAAGAGGTTCGAAAGAGGTGGCTGGCCTTGTAACCGGCCTTCATCTGGGCCAACCAATCCTCCATCACGGCACGCTCGGTCTCCCGGTAGATCCCCGGGAAGGCGATCGCTTCTAATGGCAGCTTGGGGGGCATCGGGGGACTTGGCGCCGCCGAGTAGCCGAAGAGGATGGTCATCAATGGATAGACAGAAGGCGGCAGAATTAATTGCCTCTTCAGGAAGCCGGCATCCAATAACCCGCCTTGGCCCGTTTCCGAGAGCATTACGGAGGAGACGCCCAGGGCCTCGGCAGCGATGTTCATGGCCATCGCCGCCAGCGAAGCGTTCATCACAGCGATGGTGTATTCCACCAAAGGAGCTATCGGGAAAGCTTCCAAAACTTGCCGGTTTCTGTGGGTGTCCCCCAGCAGGATCAGACCACGGGGCGCGTGAAAGGGGATCGGCCGCTCGAAGCGCTCCTGCCAGGTGGCGCTGGTAAAGAGGACAAAGCTCCAACTTTGCAGGTTGACGGTTGAGGGAGCCAATCGTCCGGCCTCCAGGATGGCTGACCAGATATCGTCGGGGATCTCCCGGATCAGAAAGGAGCGAACGCTGCGGCGTCTTACCAGTGCCAGAAGCAGCGGATTGTCAGCCAACGAGGGGGGCAGGTGAGGTTTCCCCCGCAACAGGCGCAGCAGACTGGGGAGGAAACCTCGGGCCATATTAGCCTTCCCCAGTATTTCCTCCGCCTTCTTGCGGGTGGGGAGGGGAGTCGGGGGACGTCTGCTTGTCAGTGAGCGAGAGGAAACCTCCAAAGAGACGATATTCATCCAGCCGGCAAGAGTTGACGAACTGCCCTTCGTGGATGGTGATGTCGGGGCAACTGTCGCACATATCGGCTCGCCCGTCCGGCATCACGTCTGGCGCCTGAATAATGCCGATGCTCTGAACGTAGATTGTTTCAAAGAGGCGGCCGGGGTGGCGCAGCACGTCTCTGCCCCAGCAGCGGGCAGCTTTCTTGATCTCTTTATCGAAGGGGGCAGCCATGAAAACCTTCGAGCCGATCCTGGCTTGGGCCATATAGGCGAGATAGGTTCCTCGGAAAAGATGATGAAATACTTGAGATGCCTCCATGGCCTTCTTTCCCACCGAGCCGTAAATGGCCTTGCGCGAGCCGATCAGGGCGCCGCTAAGCCACTTGATGGAGTCGTGGCGGATGCTTCCGCCCAGGTAGCCGGAGGCCGCCAACTGCGGACAGTGTTCCTGCAAGATACGGTAAACCTCGGGGCTGGTGACGAAGCGCTCGTCGAATTTGTCGCGCACGTAGCTTAGCTTGGTCAAGTCCACTTCTTGCTTAGTGATATCGGTCCCCACCTGAGACTCGGTGGCGGTTCGATAGGTAATAAATACCAGGCCATGGACCCGGTCAATATTAGCCTGCGCCCAAGCGGCCACATCGGGGATCTCTTGGAAGGTGGAGGGATAGACCGTGGAATTGAAGACCACATAGAGTCCGCCCACCTCGGCGATCATGTCGGCGTACTTCTGACGGAGCTGGTTGTGCTCTTTCTCGCTCTTCCCGACCCAACCCGGTCGTCCCTGGTGGCTGTCGATATGGATGGTAAAGCCGGCCAACCCGGCTTTCTTCAACTCTCGCAAAAGTTCGGGTGTGAGAGCAAGGGCGTTGGTCAGGACAATCGGCTTGATCTTGTTTTGCCGGATGAAAGCGATGATGTCCAGGATCTGCGGATGAATCAACGGTTCGCCACCCGCCAGCGATACATTATCCGGGTTGCGCCAGCGCTTGAAGAAAAGAACCTCTTCCTTGATTTGATCCAGCGATTTGTGTCCTGTCATGAACTGCCGGTAGCAACCCTCACAGTGAATATTGCAGATGTCCGACACTTCCAGCCAAGCGATAGGGTTGTCATTCATCGACCAGGGAAAGCGGTAAAGCTCTCGTTTGTCGATTGTCATCGGCTCAACCAATCAGCGCTAATTTGTGGGACACAGTTCACGAATTCCACTCTTTCTCCCGTCCTTTGCATTTTGAGTCAGTAACACCCTGCCGGGGGCTTTTAACTTGCCGAGGGCTATAATGCTGCCGGGGGTCATATTGTAGCACCGCCGGCGAGGGCGTCCAAAAAACACCGGCCCCGAAGGGCCGGCGCAGCGATCTCTCATCGAGAAGTCATAGAGTCTCAGGGCAGAAAACGGGCAAAGGTTTCCTTGCCCAGGAAGAGTGCAGCCGTTCCAAGCTCGTCTTCGATGCGCAGTAGTTGGTTGTACTTGGCTACCCGCTCCGAGCGGCAAGGAGCGCCAGTCTTGATCTGCCCGATGTTGAGGCCCACCACCAGGTCGCTGATGAAAGTGTCCTCGGTCTCTCCGGAACGGTGGGAGACGACCGCGCTGTAGCCGTTGCGGCGAGCCAGCTCGATCACCTGGAGGGTCTCCGTCAGCGAGCCGATCTGGTTCAACTTGATCAAGACGCTGTTGGCTGCTCCCAACTGAATCCCCTTGGCCAGTCGAACGGGATTGGTCACAAAAAGGTCATCTCCGATCAACTGGATTTTATTGCCCAGCTCTCGGGTTAGCTCGACCCAACCATCCCAGTCATCCTCGGCCAGACCGTCCTCGATGGAAATGATTGGGTAGCGCGCCACCAAGTCCGCGTAATAGGCGACCATTTGGCTGGAGGTGAGCTCCCGCCCCTCTGCCTTGAGATAGTACTTGCCGTCGGCGAAGAACTCCGAGGCCGCTGAATCCAAGGCCAGGAAGACGTCCTCGCCTGGTTTCCAGCCGGCTTTTTCGATGGCTGCCATGATCACCTGGATGGCTTCCTCATTGGTCGCCAGATTGGGGGCAAAGCCGCCCTCGTCGCCAACCGAGGTCAGAAGATGGCGCTCTTTCAAGACACCTTTCAGGCAATGGTAGACTTCGGCCCCGATGCGCAGAGCTTCCCGAAAGGAGCCCCCTCCAACCGGCACGATCATGAATTCCTGGATATCGACATTATTGTCGGCGTGCTTGCCACCATTGAGGATGTTCATGTGGGGAACCGGCAAGATGTGGGAGGCCATCCCTCCAAGGTATGTATAGAGGGGCACTCCTTGGAATTGCGAGCCGGCGTCAGCTACCGCCAAGGATACGCCGAGGATGGCGTTAGCTCCCAGAACCGTCTTGTTGGCGGTGCCGTCCAAGGCCAACATGGTTCGATCGATAGAAGCCTGATCGAGGGCATCCATCCCCTCCAACTCGGGGAGAATGCGGTCGATGACATTGGCCACAGCCTTCTGCACGCCTTTTCCAGCAAAGCGCTTCTTGTCATTGTCGCGCAGTTCCAATGCTTCATACGTTCCGGTCGAGGCGCCGGAGGGGACGATAGCCCGTCCCATTGAACCATCAGCCAGGTAGACTTCTACTTCTACGGTTGGCAAGCCGCGAGAATCCAATACTTCCCGGGCATAAATATCTTCGATTAAACTCATCCTTTTTCTTCCTCCAAGGGTTGGAAATGTTGTTCATTATCATGCTGCCGCAACTTAATAGCCCCCGGCAACTTAATAGCCCCCGGCAGGGTGTCCTATTATGCTGCCGCAGGCTATTATCTTCCCCGAAGGCTCAGGAAAATGCAAGCTATTCTCCCCTTTCTTGGGGTTGGCCCTTCAAGCTAGACAAGCCCCCGGCAACTTGATAGCCCCCGGCAGGGCGATATCATTGAGCTTCCTTCCCAGAGGCATTACAATAGCTTTATGAGCGAATATTCCGTTGTGGTGGACAGCGTCGCCGATCTTCCCCGGGAGACGGTGGGAACGTTGGGGATTGTAGAGGTTCCTTTTCCGGTGGTGTTTGGAAATCAAACCTTTCGAGACAAAGTGGACCTTAAATCCAAACAGTTCTTCCAGATGTTGCGCAGCAAGCTGGATTACCCCAAAACCTCCGCTCCCCCGGTGGGTGAATACCTGACGGTCTTCCAACGCCTGATCTCGGAAGGGCGCAAAGTATTAACCTTGACCATCCCGGCTAGGAACAGCGGCGCCTACCAGTCGGCGACGTTGGCGCGGTCTCTTCTGGAGAATGGCGAGGTGGAAATCGTCGATAGCGGTTCGATCTCGATGGGGTTGGGGTTGATCGCCATGGAGGCGGTGGAGGCGGTCGGCCAGGAAAGAACCAAGGAACGTATCTTGGAGCGTATCCAGCAAGTCATCGCCCGTGTCCAAATATTGGCTGTAATCCCTGATCTGACCTGGGCAGCCCGCGGAGGGCGAGTCTCATCGGCGGTCGCGAGGATTGCCTCCTTGTTGAATGGCCACCCGATAATCCGCCTGCGCCAAGGTGTTACAGAGCAGGTGAGCAAGGCCAACCCCTCCCAGACCATCGACAAACTGATTCAGCGGGTCAAGGCCGCAGTGGGCAAGCAGCCGGCTGGTATCGCGGTGATGCATGGGGATAGCAGCGAGCAGGCCTACGAGTTGAAACGACGCCTTCTGCTGGAGATCAACTGCCCCAAGGAAATCCTGATCTCCGAGGTGGGACCGGCTCTTGGCTCACATTCCGGCCCGGACGTCCTAGCGGTGGCATTTTACCCTCTCTCGCCCGTATAAAGCCCCTCCATTCTGAGCCTTCTCCTCTCGCTGCTTTCCTCCTCTGGCGCTGGGATCGGAGCGCATAATGGCGCCTTCGTTGTTGCTGGGATGGGACCGTGGCGCCCCAGTGCGGCATGCTCGAATCGTATCGACTTGTGCTGTTCGTCGTTCTGGACCAGTCAGGCTTTCACCGAGTTGCCCTTGGTCGCAAATGACCATTCAGATGATCAAGCCATCAAACGATTGATCAGAGCGAGGAGGTTTCAGTCTGGAAGGGTGATATTTCGCTTCCATCGTCCCTGACGGTAGAAAAGAATCAGGAAGACAGCCCGCACCGTCCAGTCGATGCTCGTTGCCAGCCAGACCCCAGCCAAGCCCCACCCGAAGACAAAGGCGAAGAGGTAGACCAACAGGATCCGTGCGCCAAGAACCCCGGCCAGCGTAGCCAGCATTGGGCTGCGCGTGTCTCCCGCTCCCCGCAAGGCGCCGCCCAAGACATTGAATACGGCCAAGCCGGGTTGTTCCAGTCCACCCAACTGGATTGCGATGCCGGCCAGTGCGATCACTTCTGGTGTGCTGCCGAAAAGGGAAGCCAGTTGGCGGCCGAAAAGGAGGAAGAGCAGGCCGAAGGTTCCAAGGACAGCCAAGCTGAAGTACATGGTGCGCCAAGTGCTGCGTTCGGCCATGGTGGATTGTCCCGCTCCCATGTACTGGCCGCTCAGCGTGGTTCCGGCCACGCCGAACCCCCACCCAGGCATATAGGAGACCGACTCGATGCTGTTGGCGATCTGGTGCGCGGCCAAGGCGATCTCCCCCAGTGCGGAGACAAGGCGCATGAAGACCAACTGCGCGGTGCGGAAGATGAGTTGTTCCCAGAAGGCCGGACCAGCAAGACGAATGATCTGCCGGATCAGCCGGCGCCGCGGGAGAAGGTGCCGCACCCGCAGGAAGAAGTCGCCTTGGCCGCGCCAGGTTAGCAAGAGGACGATCAACCCCCCTCCGGCATTGGTTGTAAGGATGGCCAAGGCTGCGCCGCGCACTCCCAAGGCAGGAAACCCCCAAGCGCCGAAAATCAGTAGGTATGCCAGAAAGATATGAAGCAAGGTGACCAAGCCTGTGACTTTCATCGGTGTCCGGGTATTGCCACTTCCGCGCATTCCGCCAAAGAGGACGATCCCCGGGAAGAAGAGCAGATTTCCCACGAGGAGCGCCTGCAAGTAATAGGCGCCTAAGGAGACAGCTTCCCCTTGAAGTCCCATCAGACGCATCAAGGAGTCAGCGAGGGGGTAACCAGCCAGTAGGAAAACGAGTGCGCTAAGGAAAGAGAAGACAAGCGCCTGGCCGAGGATCTCTCGCCCGAAGGAGGGGTCATCGGCGCCCCAGGCACGAGCCACTAACGAGGTGGAAGCCACTGCCACGGAAGCGAATAGATTGCTAAGGACGAAATTGATGAAACCGCCAATCGCTAAGGCAGAGAGAGCGGCCGGGTTGTGCAACCAGCCGATCATCAAGGTGTCGGTGAAGGTGGCGGCCGTCAGGAGGAGATTTTCGGCGACGGCGGGGAGGGCTAGAGAAACGATGGCCCGGTTTAAGGCCGGGCCAGGTTGGGAAGGAAGGCGGAGGGCCCGGTTCAACGATGGCCCTGGCTATTTCGCGGTAGGGTGAACCATACGCGCGTGCCCCTTCCTAGCTCGGACTCAATTCCCATACGGCCGCCGTGCGCTTCCACCAATGCCTTGCTCAGGAAAAGCCCAAGGCCTGATCCGGAAGCGTTGAAGGATTGCGTCGAGCTGCTGCGGAAGAAGCGTTCAAATATATGAAGCTGCTCTTCTCGAGAAATGCCAAAACCGCGATCACGTATGGCGAAGGTTACTCCGGCTTTCTCCTCTAGAAGCGAGAGAGTCACTTTCCCCCCCGGCATAGAGTATTTGATGGCATTGGAGAGCAGGTTCCCCAGGACTTGCAGGGTTCGCTCCCGGTCAAGATAGAGTTGCTGCAACCCTTCGTCGGCTTCCAACTCTAGGGTCAACTTCTTCGATGCGGCTTCTGGTTCCATTCGCTGTAAGGCTTCCCGGGCTAAAACGAGAGGGTCATGCGCCACGAGGTAGAGCTCTAGCAAGCCTGAGGTGAACTTGGAAGTCTCCAGCAGGTTTCCTACCAGGCGCTGAAGGCGTTCACTGGATCGCATCAGGAGATCGCGATAGCCGAGAAGGAATTGCGCCCGTTGCTCCAGCGGAACCTGTTCCAACATCTCCAGGGTCGCTGCGATGGCGGCAAGCGGTGTTTTCAGCTCGTGGGAGACGGAGTAAAGAAAATCCTCGCGCACAGCTTCCAATTTGCGAATGCGTTCGATGTCCTGTTCAAGCTGGGTGCGGACCTTCAATTGGATCTGGTAGAGACGGGCGTTCTCCAAGGCAATCGCCATTTGTGAGGCCAGTAGGCTGGCCAATCGCATCTCCAGCTCACCGAACTGGAAGAGACCTAGTTTGGCCACCGTCAAAGCGCCGAGTATTGATTCCCCCACCTTCAGCGGGACGCTGATCATCGATTCATCGAGAAACTCCGTCCCTGGCATGTGGCGCCCGCGCGGCTCCCGCTCGGCGTCGCCGGAAAGCAAGGGCTGACCTGTAGCGGCCACCCACCCAGTGATCCCCTCGCCTAAATGAAGGGTCATGGTCTCGATCATCTTCTCTTCCTGGGGAGAGTATCGGCCAGGGGCGCAGACTGCCACCTCGGGGTGAAGGATTTGGCTTTGCTCATCCAGGCGGTATAAGCGGATGTTATGCGAGCCAATGAAAGCCCGCACCTCCTCCAGGGTTTTGCGCAAGACCGTGCGCAAGTCCTCTTCTCCCAAGGCGATGGCCATGCCGGCTCGGTCTAATAGGGCGATGATCTCCAATTGTTTCTTGGCCAGGGTATAGAGGCGCGCGTTGACCAAAGCGGCTGCCAGGGGATGAGCCAATTCGGCCAAGTTCTCTGGTTGTGGACCCTCCAAGGGTAGGTCGCGGAAGGCGAAGAGAACCAAGCAGCAAAATGACCCACCATGAAAAAGAGGCCAGGCAACGATCCATGGATAACCCTGCGATGCCAGCCACTTCGCTTCCGGTGACTCTTCGTTTACGCTTGGATCAAGGGACCAAGCTGTGTTGCGTTCGGCCGCTTGCTTGGCAAGAGAATTTGGAAAGAAGACCAATGGAAAGGCCGGTTCCTGATCAAAGAGAGGCCGCAGCACTTGGTTTTGCGATTCCAACCAAAGGAAATCGGCACGCTCGAAACCCCATTGTTCTCTGGTCAACTGGACAAAACGCCGCCCCATCTCCTCCGCATCGAGGGAGAGCGCCAATGCTTCTTGGACGGATCGAACCAAGCCAATCCCTTCTGCCTTGATTACCTTGGCTCTTTCTATTCCCTCCAGCTCGTTCGCAATTTGTTGGTTCGTCGTTTGTTCGCTCATTACGTAGCCATCTTACCAAAAAGCTGATTAAAAAGAGCGCCGGGCGTTGGATCCGGCGCTCGGAGATTGAGCATCTAAATAGCCCCCGGCAAGGTGTCGAAGCGTTACTGCAACTTGATCACCGAGTCGACGATCAGCAACCCATCCTCGTAGACCATTACCGGGTTGGCGTCCAGCTCTTTGATCTCTGGGAAGTCTACGACCAGTTGAGAGAGGCGAGCCAGTGCCTGAGCCAAGGCTGCCTCATCGCGGGGTTTCTGGCCGCGCGCGCCCTTGATGATCGGGTAAGCGGCGATCTCTGTAACCATCTTTCGCGCTTCCTGCGGAGAAACCGGAGCGACGCGAAAGGTGACATCCTTCAAGACTTCGACAAAAATCCCACCCAGCCCGAACATCACCGTCTGTTGGAAAGTGGCGTCTTTGATGGCGCCGAAGATCACCTCAGTGCCGCCTTTGGGGGCCATCTTCTGCACGAGTACCCCGTCGATCTTGGCGTTGGCCTTGTACGCCTTGGCGTTGGCGATGACCTCGGCGGTTGCTTGGCGGACTTCTTCCGCATTAGCTAGCCCAACCTTGACGCCCTTGGCCTCGGTCTTGTGCAAGATGTCGGCGGAGGCAATCTTGACGACAACAGGGTAGCCAATGGCATTGGCCGCTTTGATGGCTTGCTCGGCGTCTACAGCCAAACGGAAGGGGGCAACAGGCAGCCCGTAGGCTTGAAAGACCTCGTTCCCCTCGTTTTCAGACAGGTCGAGACGTCCCTCGCTGCGCGCCTTGGCGAAAACCTGGCGGACTTTGTCGAGGTTCACATCATCAAATGGTACGAAGGTGGAGGCTTCCCGATGGGCTTGATAGCGGCCATAGTCGCGCAGGCAGCCCAAGGCGCTCATCGCTTGATCGGGATCGAAGTAGGCCGGGACTCCTTTGCTTTTCATCCATTCGGACGCTTTCAAGGCGCGCTCTCCACCAAGGTAAGAGACCACTACCGGCTTGGTAGCGCCCGCTTCTTGGTAGGCTTCATAGATCCCTTCGGCAATGTCTTGAGGATCGGTGACGGCAGTCTCACAGTAGAGTACGGCCGCTCCGTCGGTCCAGGGATGCTTCAGAGCGTCCAGAACGGCGCCTTTGTATTCCCGCCGCGCAGCCATGCCGGTCATGTCTACCGGGTTGCGAGGGCTTCCGAAAGCAGGCATCCAATGAGCGAAGAGATCCTTCAGCTCCTGGGGCGGATCCAACAGGGGAATGCCGTATCGCTCTGCGGCATCGGTAGCCAGTACGCCTGCCCCGCCGCCGTTGGTGATGACGGCGATATTGTCACCCATTAGCGGTTTCATCATGGAGAGGGCGATCGAGCGAACGAAGAGCTCGTCCAAGTGCTTGGCGATGGTTACTCCGAACTGTTTGAAAGCAGCGGAATACACTTTCGTCGATCCGGCTAAAGAACCGGTATGCGAGGCGGTGGCCAGCTCGCCGCGCTGAGACGTGCCGGCCTTCAGCGCGATCACCGGTTTGACGCTGCGCTTTACTGCGTCAAGGAATTTACGGCCGTCTTTCAGCCCTTCCACGTAGAGGGAGATGGCCGCAGTGTTCGGATCCTCGTTGAGCGCGTCGATGAAATCAGCCATGTCCAAGTCGGCCATATTGCCGATGGAGATCATGTGGGAGATGCCGATCTTGTC
>CAYXFH010000035.1:0-5504 GCA_964464245.1 uncultured bacterium | reverse complement strand
GGGATCCTTGTAATAGAGCGGCTGGTGCTGGTGCCAGATGATGGCCAGGTTAAGGGGCGGTGCGACGAAGGGGGAGAAGGCCCCCGAGATAGTGACCTTCCCTTCGATGGGATCCCACTCCACCGTTGCCCCAACTTCCTGGGAAAGAAAAGCGAGGGGGACGAAAGTCCGGAAGCCGACCAGAAGAGGGGCCCTATCCATCTTTTTCTCCTGGTCATCGACGGTGACCTGGAGAGAGCCAATGGCGAGAGCGATGGTGCGGTCAGCGAAGCGGATCACCGCTTGCTGATCGGCTTGGATCCACTGGACATGCGCGCCTAAAGCCTCCGCGATGACGCGGACCGGCGCCATCACCTGATCCCCTTCTAAGAAGGGGGCGGCATCGATCGGCTGGTTGACTCCATTGACAACGATCTCCGCCTTGTCTAGCCAGAGCTCGAGGTTCTGTTGAGGGCCTCCGGTCGTCACGGCTTGAGCGGGCGGCAGGGGAAGCCCGACGATGGTAAAGAGCAGGACCCCAGCAAGAAAGAAACAGAACGCCCTGCCGGGGGCTGTCAAGTTGCCGGGGGCTGTCAAGCAAGAAAAGCCCTTCTTGCCACTCCAAACTCCTCGGGCCCACTGTCTTAGGACACCCTGCCGGGGGCTATCAAGTTGCCGTGAGCTATCTTCTCTTTTCATCATTCAGTCTCCTATCTTCTCAGGCGCTATGGGGACAGATATTAAAACTGTCCCCATTCATGCACTAGCTCACCCGCTGCCGCAAGGGCAGGTTTGAAACCTGACCCTACCCACAGGTTTTTATCCTTTCACCGCCCCTAAGGTGAGGCCCGAGACGAGGAATTTGGAAGTCAAAAGGAAGAGTATCACCACCGGGATGGAGATCAGCACGGCTGCTGCCGAGAAGGGCCCCCAGTTGGTGTAGTAGGCGCCCTGCAGGGTCACCGTGCCCAACGGCCAGGTGAAGAGGGCCTGTTTCTGCAAGACCACGCGGGCGATGATGAACTCGCTCCAGGCGGTCATGAAGGAGAAGAGGGCGGTGATGGAGAGGGCCGGCGTGGAGAGAGGGAGGATCACTCGGAAGAAGGCGCCCAGAGGAGTCGTGCCGTCAATATAGGCCGCCTCCTCCAGATCGTTGGGGATGGTGTCGAAATATCCTTTCAGGATCCAGATCGAGAAAGGCAAGGCGATGGACATATAGCAGAGGATCAGCCCCCAAAAGTTGTTGATCAGGCTGAGCTGAATCAACATCATGTAGAGGGGCAGGAGCAGCATCGTGGCGGGAAAGAACTGGGTCACCAGGAGGAAGATGAGGCCCGGTTGTTTCCCCGCGAACTTGAAGCGAGAGAAGGCGTAGGCTGCAGGAGCGGCCAGGATCAAGGCCACCATAGCGGTGATGACCGAGACCATGAGACTGTTGCCGATCCAGGTCCAGAACCCAACCTTGGGATCGAAGAGGATCGATTGGTAGGAAGCCAGGGTCGCGTCGGGCGGAATGAGCGAGAGATCCATTGAGAAGACGGAGCCGCTGGGGCGCAGGGAGACGGTGATCACCCGCAGCACCGGGTAGAGGGCCGCGGCGCAGGCGACGATCAGGATGAGATTAATCAGGAGACGCTTGAAGGAGCTGTCCCCCTTGGCTCGCTTGAAGAATGTGCCGGCCACGCTATACCTCCTGGGCCCCGCGGGTGGCCCGAATGTAGAAGAGACAGAAGATCAGCAAGATCAGGAAAATCACCACTGAAAAGGCCGCCGCATAGCCGTAGCGGTAGAAATCGAAGGCGGCCCGGTAGACATAAGTCACCAGGATCTGAGTGCCGTTGTTCGGTCCTCCCTTGGTGATCAGGTAGATGATGTTGAGGTTGTTGAAGGTCCACACTGTCCCGAGGATGATAGCCGGAGTGAGCACCGGCCTCAGGAAGGGGACAGTGATGTTGCGGAATTGCTGCCAGGCTGTGGCCCCGTCGATTTGGGCGGCTTCGTAATACTCAGGGGAGATGCTCTGCAAGCCTCCCAGAATGATCACCATCATGAAGGGGATCCCCAGCCAAATGTTGGTGATGCAGACCGCGACAAAAGCCCAAAACGGGTCTGTCAGCCAGGGAATG
Organism: uncultured bacterium; assembly: GCA_964464245.1. Lineage (GTDB taxonomy): Bacteria > Caldisericota > JANLFM01 > JANLFM01 > JANLFM01 > JAPLHV01. The sequence continues at coordinate 3,399 of CAYXFH010000035.1, read as the reverse complement.
GCCGGCAGACCGATGGATTGCAGGATCAAGTTGATCGACCCGTACTGAGTATTGAACTCGTTCTTCCACATCATCGCCACGATCAACTGGGGGATCGCCCATGGCAATACCAGGAGGGTCCGGTACAACCCCCGCATCTTCAGGTTGCGGTTCAGCAGCACCGCTAACCACAGGCCGAAGGCGACGTGGCAGATCACATTCACCGCTGTCCAGAGGATCGTCCTCCCGAGGACGGTGTAAAACTCGGGGTTGCTGAAGATCTCGACGAAGTTGCCCACGCCAATAAACTGCGGTTGCTTGGTGGGACTGTTGATGTTGTACATGTTGGTGTCCGTGGCGGCCAAGTTGAAGGCGTAGATGAAAGGGTAGATGACGGTGGCGCAGATCACCACGAATGCCGGAATCAGCAAGAGATAGGCCAGGCGGTTGCGCCGCGTATGCTCGCGGAAGCGCACCGAGAAAGGCCGGGGGTCGCGATAGCGCTGGGATTGCTTCACTTCCTTGGGGATAGCCGTCGCTGCAATGTTCATGGCAGGCGCCTAGTAGATGGCCCGTTCGCTGTCGGCGTCGAAGGCATGGCTCCGGCCGAGGTTGAAGACGACCTGTACGGAATCCCCCTCTTTGGCAGGGGTGGAGGGATCGACGCGGGCGATAAAGGAGAGAGGAGTCGCTTCCAGCTTCAAGAACTTCTGGGAGAGGAGCTTTTGCGAGGCGCTGGAAGCGACAAAGGTCCCTTCCGGCGAGGAGAGGTAGAGGAAGATCTCCGCCCCCAACAACTCCAGGACATCGACCTTGGCTGTTACCGGGATATGCACTGCTCCGTCTCCGCCCCCCATGTTGACATCCTCCGGGCGGATGCCGAAGACCACCTCCTTACCTCGGTACGGCGCCAAGGCGGCGCGATGCTCGGGTAAGACAGGCAGGCGGAAGGAGGCCATCTGGAAGAAGAGCTCCTCCTCACAGTCGATGAAGGAAGGGAAAAAGTTCATCGGGGGGGAGCCGACGAAGCCGGCCACGAACTTGTTAGCCGGCCGGTCGTAGACATCGGAAGGGGTCCCCATCTGCTGAATGATCCCTTGATTCATGATCACGACCAGATTGCCCAGGGTCATCGCCTCCATCTGGTCATGAGTGACGTAGATGGTGGTGACTCCCAGCTTCATGTGCAGCTTGGACAGCTCCACCCGGGTTTGCACCCGCAACTTGGCGTCCAGGTTGGAGAGCGGTTCGTCCATCAGGAAGACCTTGGGGTTGCGCACGATGGCCCGGCCCACGGCGACCCGTTGCCGTTGCCCACCGGAGAGGGCCCGCGGTTTCCGTGCCAGCAGGGGTGTCAGCTCCAGCATTTCGGCCGCTTCCATAACTCGCTGGTCGACTTCTTCGCGGCGCACGCCGTGCAGACGCAGGCCAAAGGCCATATTGTCGAAAACGGTCATGTGCGGGTAGAGGGCGTAAGATTGAAACACCATGGCGATGTCTCGCGCCTTGGGTGGGAGGTCGTTCACCTTCCGTTCGCCGATGTAGATCTCGCCGCTGGTCGCTTCCTCAAGGCCGGCGATGAGCCTCAAGGTGGTGGTCTTGCCGCATCCGGAAGGCCCGAGGAGGACGACGAACTCTCCGTCCGGGATGGTCAAGTCGATCCCTTTCAGGACCTGGACCGGACCAAAGGCCTTGGCCAAGTTCACCAGTCTGACTTCTGCCATGTTCCACTTCCTCTTCCAAAACGAGTTGGAGTAGACATGCTGCCGCAGGCTGTCTACTTACACCATTGTATGGGATGGGGCGGCGGATTCCCATAGTTTTGGAAGTTATTTCCGGTGATTATGGGGACAGAATTAATTCTGTCCCCATAATGTTGCTGCAGGCTATTTTGGTAAGCTTCGATGTAGCGAGGCGCGGAGGAAGCCCATGAGTAGTCGCCGGCTAAGCCGTTGCTGATGATCCTCTCCCAATGTGTTTCTTGCTGATAGAAAGAGAGGGCGCGACGGATCGCTGAAAGGAAGGCGGAGGGCTCATAAGGCACAAAAAGAAAGCCGTTCCCTTCCCTATTTTCCTCACTGTACTCGAAGACTGTGTCGGCCAGGCCGCCGGTTTGGCGCACAACGGGGACTGTGCCATAGCGCAGGGCGATCATCTGACCCAAGCCGCAGGGTTCGAAGCGGGAGGGCATCAGGAAGAGATCTGCTCCCGCGTAGATCTGCTTGGCCAACGGCGCGTTGAAGCCTCCATTGGCTGAGACCTTTGCAGGAACACCCTGCCGGGGGCTATCAAGCTGCCGGGGGCTATCAAGTTGCCGGGGGCTATCAAGTTGCCGGGGGCTATCAAGTTGCCGGGGGCTATCAAGCTGCCGGGAGTTAGTTCGTTCCATCGCTTCCCGGAAGAGTCGCTCGTACCGTTCGTCACCGGTTCCCAGCACGACCAGTTGCACCTCCTCGGCCAGGAGCGAATCCAGAATGGGAGGGAAGAGATCGAAGCCTTTCTGTTCGGACAGACGGGAAACCACCGCCAGAAGAGGAACTTTCTCCCGTACGGGGAGGCCCAGGCTGGTTTGCAACTGCGCTTTTGCCTGCCGCTTGGATTGAACGGGAGGGGCGAACTCTTCCGTGTCGATGCCGTTGAGGATTCCGAAAAGCGCCTGGCGACGGCTGCTCAAGGCAGCCTCCAAGCCGCAACCCATCTCTGGCGTGAGGATCTCGCGGGCATAGGTGGGGCTGACCGTGCCCACTGCATCGGCGCTCATGATCCCCCCCTTCAAGAGGTTAATCCGCCCGCAGAACTCGATCAAGGGGTTTTTCGGCGAAAGATCCAATCCTATTTTGGGTAAAAGGTCAGGGTCAGCGATTCCCTGGAAGGAGAGATTGTGGATCGTCAGCACAGTGGCGATCCGGGTGTAGGCCGGGTCTTCACAGTAGGGAGGCGTCTCCAGGTAGAGCAGCGCCGGGCTGGCATGCCAATCGTGAACATGCAGCACATCCGGAAATCCGGCGCCCATCGATCCCTCCATTTTGGGGACAGATTTCAAATCTGTCCCCAAAATGCCCACAATGCGGAGAGATTCCAGTGCTGCCCGGGAAAAGAAGGCAAAACGTTCCGCATCGTCAGGGTAGCCATAGACGCGCTCGCGAGAGAGGTAGCGACTGTTCTCCAGGAAGTAGTATGGAACCCCGCAATGGATGGCCTTGTGAATCCGCACCGATTCCTCCCCGCCGGGCCAAGGGACGCGGACTTCACCTGCCACTGTCATCTCGGCCAAACCAGGGATTGAACTGCAAGCAGGGACCAGAACCAATGGTTGATGCCCCAGTTGCTGCAGAGCCGGGGGCAGAGACCCAATGACATCGCCAAGCCCTCCCACTTTGATGAAGGGCGAGGCCTCGGCTGCGATGAAGGCGATCCTCA
>CAYXFH010000034.1:0-11054 GCA_964464245.1 uncultured bacterium | reverse complement strand
GGGCTCCTCATTCTTTGAAACCTTGATTCATCCGGAAGATGCGCCGCGCGTCGCACTGCATCTCCAGCATATAGTCAAGGCCGAGGAAGGGGAAGTGCGTGAAGTAGAGTACCGTATGAAGCATAAGGATGGGCAGTGGCGATGGCTGCATAATCGAGAATTGGTCTTCTCCCGGGATGCGGAAGGTCGACCCGTTGAGAGTCTCCGCATCATTGAAGATGTCACCGAGCGTACGGCGTCTGAGGAAGCGATGATTGAAAACGAACAACGCTACCGGCAGCTCTTCGCCGCTGCCGAACACCAAGCGCTGGAGCTCTCTCTGCTGGACACAGTGAAGACGGCGATAGCCCGCGAAATGGACCTCTCTACCATCTTCCGCGCAGTTGTAGAAGCCATTGCTCGTACTTTCGGCTATACCCTGGTCAGCCTGTATTTATTGGAGGGAAGGGTCTTGCATGTGCAGCACGCTGTGGGTTACGACCAGATTATCGCCGAAATCCCCACCGACCTAGGGGTCAGCGGACGCGTAGCTCGCACCGGCTCTCCTGTTCTGCTGAAGGATGTAACTGCTGATCCACATTTCTTAAGAGCGCACCCCTGAATCACCTCGGAGGTCTGTGTGCCGCTCTTCGACCAAGGGCAAGTCGTCGGAACCCTCAACGTGGAAAGCAGCGACACAACGCGCCTGGGTGAGGAAGATCTTCGCATCCTTACCCTTCTAAGCGAGGACATCGGCTTGGCCATCAGCAAGGCTCGCCTCTACGAGGAAGCACAAGCCAGTGAAGAACGCCAGCGAAAATGGGCCGAGGAGTTGCAAGCCCTTTACGAGACTTCCCTGGAGATCAATGCCCAACGCGACCAGGAGGCTCTGTTGGAAGTGATCGTGCGGCGGGCGGCAGAGTTGGTAGGAGTACAGATGGGAGGGCTATACTTGCTGCGGGAGGACAGCCAGGAGCTGGAGTTGGCGGTCAGCTATCACCTCCCGGGAGATCTCATCGGAACCCGACTCAAGTTAGGGGAAGGCCTCTCCGGGCGAATCGCCCAAACTGGCCGGCCGCTGGTGGTGGAAGACTATTTGAACTGGGAGGGAGCAGCCCCTGTCTATGCCGGCCGTCCCTTCCGCCGGGTGCTTGGCGTACCGCTCCTAGTCGGTGAGCGTGTGATCGGTGTAATCAACGCCACAGACGACACCCATACCGGTCCTTTCACGTCGGAGGAGGTCCGCTTGGTCAGCATGTTCGCCGACCAAGCCGCCCTTGCTGTGGAGAACAAGCGATTGGTGGCCGAGCTGCAACAGCAACTGGCTGAACGGGTGAAAACCGAGCAGGCGCTTTCGGCCAGCGAAGAACGCTACCGGGAGCTGGTGACCAGTCAAGAGGAAGGCGTCATCGAAGTAGATCCGGAGGAGACCTTTATCTATGCCAATCCTTCCGCCGAGCGCATCCTGGGCGTCCCCCCCGGCAGTTTGTGCGGGCGCAACCTGCGCGAGTTCACCGATCAAGAGACCTTCGATCGGGTGCTCGAGCAGACCAAGGCCAGGAACCAGGGTGAAACAGGCCACTATGAGCTGTGGATCCGCCGATTGGATGGTCAACGACGTTTGATGCGCGTCACTTCCCTTCCCCGTATGGACGATCAAAACCATTACTCCGGCAGCTTCAGCGTTTTCGAGGATATCACCGAGCGTCACGACGCTGAGGAGGAGCGCAATCGCCTGGCCTCCTTCCCGGAGATGAACCCAACCCCGATTCTCGAGGTCAACGGGGAAGGAAAAGTCACCTATATGAATCGCATAGCTCGCCAGCGCTTCCCGGACCTTGAGATCACTGGACTGCGGCACCCCTTCCTGACCGGTCTGTTCTCGGTCCGCTCCCTGATGAAAGACCACGGCCTGTCCTTCCTCGTGCGGGAATTGCACGTCGGGAAGTCGCTCTTCCAGCAGGCTATCAATGAGGTGGAAGGGGGGGACTTGGTGCGCATCTACGCGCTCGACTTGACCGAACAGAAACTGGCCGAAGAGGGGTTGCGCATCTCCGAGCAGCGCTACCGCCTGTTGGTGGAGCGCAGCTTGGCTGGAGTATTCCGCAGCACGCCCGAGGGGCGGCTGTTGGATTGCAACGACTCTTTCGCCCGGATCCTCGGCTACGATTCACAGGAGGAGGTATTGGCGCAACCGGCGGACACATTCTATCAAGACCCCAAAGAGCGCAAGTCGCTCATTGCCCGCTTGTTGGCGGAGGGCTCACTCAGCAACATCGAGTTCGCCATCCGCCGCAAGGATGGCAAAACCAGTTGGCTGCTCGAGAATGCCACCCTGATCGTGGGGGATGCGGACGCCGCGGTGGTCATGCAGGGGACGGTGATCGACATTACCGAGCGCATCGAGGCGCAGCAGAAACTGGAGCAGAGCTTGAAGCGGCTGCGGCAGACTCTGGACGAGACCGTGCAAGCGCTGGCTTCGGTGGGGGAGATGAAAGACCCCTACACGGCAGGGCACCAACTGCACGTTTCTCAGCTAGCCTCCTCTATCGCCCAGGAGCTGGGATTCGACGAGGAGCGCGTGGAGGGAATCCGCGTAGGTGGTCTGATCCACGATTTAGGCAAGCTTTACGTCCCGGCGGAGATCCTCAGCAAACCCGGCAAGCTCAGCCAATTGGAATTCTCCATGATCCAAACGCACGCCCAGGCCGGCTACGAAGTGTTAAAGTCAATCCAGTTCCCCTGGCCGGTGGCGGAGATGGCATTGCAACACCACGAACGGATGAATGGCTCGGGCTATCCAAGAAAACTGAAGGGAGAGGAGATCCTCTTGGAGGCGCGGATCCTGGCTGTGGCGGATGTCGTCGAGGCGATGGCCTTCCACCGCCCCTACCGTCCAGCCCTCGGTGTGCCCAAAGCCTTAGAGGAGATCAAGCGCGGCCGCGGGGATCTCTTTGACACGATGGTGGTGGATGCCTGCCTGTGCCTCTTCCAGGAGAAGGAGTTCCAGTTTCACTGAGTGGTCAGCGCGCTGTCTGCAGCTCGCTGATTGATCCAGTCGCAACTCACCCCAAGGAATTCCCGGATTGACCGGAGGTCTATTCCCCCGGAGCTTTTACTGCACGAACTCTGGCCCCTTCCCGCTGGGCGCTCTGCCTGGAGAGGGGATTGCTCCGAACTGAGCCTCGTACCGACGCATATTCTCCTCTAACGCTTGTAAGAAAGCTTTGGTGTGTTGGGGGCTCATGACGATCCGCTCGACGATCCTGATCAACTCGGGTTGGTCGGGTAGGGTTCGGCCAAAATCGATGACGAACTCAAATGGCGTGTGCGAGATCCGCACAGTGTTCGAGTAGGTCCCAAAGGCTTTCTCAATGGGCACATCCACTTTCAATTCCTTCATCGCATCCTCCTCATTTTTCTCTCACTATCGCGCAAGCCGCACAAAAAGGCAAAGAACGCAGAAGTTCCACTGTGGCGTATAATCGGCCTATGACTGCTGACCGTTATTCTCCCGCTGCCTTTTTCGAGCTGAACGACTGCCTCTTCGCAGACCTCTTCTCTACTGTGAGGTTCGTATGGGAAATCCTTCCCAGGATCGGCGACTACCTGGCTGCCACCCTCCACCCGGCCATCATGGGTACGGTGCTGGAGGGAGCTTACCTGGAAGGCCCCATCTACATTGGCCCGGGCACAATTGTAGAGCCTGGCGCTTACATCAAGGGGCCTGCCTGGATCGGTCCCGATTGCGAGATTCGACAGGCCGCCTACCTGCGCGGCAACGTGCTGGTGGGCCGTCACTCGGTGATTGGCCACGCCACCGAGGTGAAGAATTCTATCCTCCTCGATCACGCTGCCGCCGCTCACTTCAACTATGTCGGCGACTCCATCCTCGGCAACCACGTCAACCTCGGGGCCGGCACCCGTTTGGCCAACTTGAAGAACACGCCAAGCGAGATCGTCTTGAAAGATGGCGGCCAGGAGATTCACACCGGCTTGCGCAAGTTCGGAGCAATCCTCGGCGATGGCGCTAAGACCGGATGCAACGCGGTGACTAATCCGGGGACAATGCTCGGCCGAGGCGCCGTCGTCTACCCCTGCCTCTCCGTACGCGGCGTCTTCCCGGCCGGGGCGGTGGTCAAGGCGCGCGACCTCTACACGGTTGAGCTGCAACCGTAGCGAAATCTCCCATGTGCCGCCTGCTCCTTACCATGGACAAAGACAGCCCACCCGCAGACGGGGAGGCTCTTTCGCTCTTTTCCGCCTTTCGCGAACTGGCCGTGCGCGGTCGTGTGCCGCCCGGATCCACCGCTGGTCACTTGGATGGTTGGGGCTGGGCTTACTGGTGCGAAGATGTGGGACTGAGCCTACAGAAAGAGGCGGCCGACCCCCGCCTTCCAGCTTGCGCCCAAACCATCAACGAAATGGCAGGGCACCGCCCGACCCTTGTTATCGGGCACCTGCGCAAAGCATCTCCGGGGATCCCCATTCGACAGGAGAACACACACCCCTTCTGTCGTGATGGTTGGGCTTTCGCCCACAACGGGACCATCCATGATGCCGGCCGCATCCCCATTGGGAATCTCTCTCCGGAAGGGGATGGAGACTCCGAGCGGCTTTTTCTCTTCCTATTGAACCGCCTGCAGGGAGTTGCCATAGCGGCCCGGGTCGCAGCCATCGGCAAGGCGTTGGCAGAACTGGAGAATTACTGCCTGGATTACACCGCCTTGAATTTCCTTCTCTCTGATGGAGCTGAAGCTTTCGTCTCCTGCCGGTACCGCGATCTCGCACTCACCTCGTACTACCAGCTTTGGAAGAGACAGGACGCAGCGCTTCTGGCCGTCAGCTCCGAGCCGATCGGCGGCGGGAAATGGGTCCCCTTGGAAAATGGGGCGTTATTGGTTTTCCGAGGTTGACTTTTTTCCCGCTTCCGTCTCAAATAGAAGATAATGGGTGATCAGCGCAACGAAATACTGCAGCTTCTGTTGCAGGATCCTGTCGGCAATTTCGAGCTCTTGTTCCATTTCCGCGGCGACCGCGAAGCTCGATTTTGGCTGGAGGGCCCGAATTCCTACCTGGTGGAGCTCCCCACCGCCCATAAAGCCTTCCTCTGTGGTGAGGAGAAATCTTGCGAGCGCCTCTTACCCAATCTTAAAGAAGACCATTATCTAATTCAAACGCCCTATCCCTTGCTCCCCTTATTGCGTCGCACTTTCATCGTACGAATGGTGGAGACCAATCTGCTCTTCGCTCTTCACCGAGAAGACTTCGTCCCAGCCCCGGACGCTCGGGTCCGGCCGCTGATCCCCCGCGGTTTCCCGGTCTGCTATCAGGTGGGTGAGGAAAAACTTTCCCTGGAAACTTTCTTCGGGCTCTTCCTGGGTGACCAAGTGGTTTCCTACGGAGGGACCCAGTTCGAGTCTGAGCATTGGGCGGAAATCGCTTGGCTGCGCACGGAAGAGGAGCACCAACGAAAGGGATATGCCTTAAAAGTGGTCTCGGCCGTGGTAGAAGACTTGCTAGGAGAGGGCAAACAGCCGATCTACCGCGTGTCAGCCGAAAACCTGGCCTCGCGCCGCCTGGCGGAGCGGCTGGGATTCACCCTGCACTCGGAATTTCTCTACGTGACCGTCCGCCGCTGACTCCGCGTTTCATCGCTGATCTCCTCGCTTCGTTCTGATCTGTTAGGCGTGGATAGCAGGAAGAATTAGCTTCCTTTCTTCCTGTCGCGGTGTAACTGCTCCGTTGTTCTCCAGCAAGATTCCCAGGGTGCGCTTACTAAACATGCTGCCGCAGGCTGGTTTCTGTGTTCAAGCTTGGGACGAATTCAACCAGGAGATCTTGGATCATCCCCATATCCCTGGCGTTCAATGACCGTCCTTGGATCACCATGCTCTCTTCTATTATGCAGATGCTGCCGCTCTCTCATCCTCTTTTTCTTTGGCTTGCCAGCGTGATGGAAAGAGGGGCTAACTCTACTCTGAGAATGGAGCTATACTAAACATGCTGCCGCAGGCTGTTATGTATGCGATGAAGAGATGGGTAGCTTAGCAGTTACGATTTCTGTCTTGACCATGGCTTTTCTGTGCTTTGGTTGTATTAGCGTCATAGGTCCGCATTTTCCCTCGGCATTTGAAACGGAGCGCCTGGTTCGAGAGAAAGCAGGGATCGTCAGGATCGAAAGGATGGAGCTATGCACCGCCGGGCCTATTTACCGCTTGGTGATCGGTCTGGATGAAGAGGGGCAAGAGAAAGGGGCCTGGATCGATACCGACGTGCAGTTCGTCGTTACCCTGGCCGAGGGGATTTCTCGACCCAGGGCGATTGAGGTCGCCGAAAGCCGAGGTTTCTCGGAGCAACTTCAAATCCAGTTGATCTATAAGCCCGCTCAATGGCAATCATTGGAAGAGCTGGCGAAGTCAGGCAGTCAGGTCTTCTGGTGGATCATTGAACCTGCTGGAGCGGCTCCTACGCATGACCTTTGGTTGAATTTCTATGACGGAAGGATCCTTTGGGAGGGGAGGCGCTCTAACGAAACAGAGGAGATGAAGCCTATTTCAAGCACGCAACCTTAATCTCGATGCCGGCGCTCTTCTATATGATTCGAACGGCAGACTCCCGGCTTTTGGCCGATTAACGTCATTCCGCCGGTAGCTCACAATTATGGGGACAGATTTAAATCTGTCCCCATAATTGCAAGGTTATCCTCATTTCGACAACCGGACGTACACGCCTGTATCACCTGGATGTGGTTCGCCCTTCTCCTGCTTGTCCCCAAATGCTAAATTTAGGCAATTTTACAAACGAAGGGAATAACCATCGTGCAGAGTAAGATCGAGATCATCGAATGGTTGAAGAAGGAGCAAGTCCGCTTCGTCAGCCTCCAATTCACTGACCTGCTGGGCATGGTGAAGAATGTCACTTTGCCGGTCCACCGCTTTATCGGCGACTGCCTGGAGTACGGCACATGGTTTGATGGATCCTCCATCGAAGGATTCGCCCGCATTGCCGAAAGCGACATGTTCCTTGTCCCCGACCTGGATACATTCGCCGTCGTCCCTTGGGACCGCGGCCAAGAAACCACTACAGCCCGTTTCATCTGCGATGTTTACACGCCGCAAGGCCAACCCTTCGCCGGGGACCCACGTCAGGTTCTGCGCCGCGCCTTGGGCGAAGCGGAGAAAATGGGCTTCTCCTTTCAAACAGGTCCGGAGCCGGAGTTCTTCATCTTCAAGGCTCAGCCTGATGGCCTCGTCGCCGCCCAGCCTCACGATCACGCCAGCTACTTCGATGTCTCCACCGATGTGGCTACCCAAGTGCGTCGCCAGATGGTCAATGCGCTGTCCTCCTTTGGGATCGAGGTAGAAGCTCATCACCACGAGGTGGCCATCGGCCAGCACGAGATCGATTTCCGCTATGCCGCGGCGATGCAGACCGCTGACAATGTCATCACTTTGCGTTTAACCGTGAAAGCAGTGGCCCAACGGAACAACCTCTACGCCACTTTCATGCCCAAGCCAATCTTCGGCATCAATGGCTCGGGTTTACACGTGCATCAGAGCCTGACCGATCTAGGGACTGGCAGCAATCTCTTCGTCGATCGCCAGGATCCCTATGGCATTTCCGCGCTGGCCAAACGATTCATCGCCGGCCAGCTCTACCACGCCCGGGGGATGTGCGCAGTGCTGGCGCCCCTGGTCAATTCCTACAAGCGCTTGGTACCGGGCTTTGAAGCCCCCGTCTACATCTCCTGGGGTTGCACCAACCGCTCTGCCCTGATCCGCGTCCCCCGCATCAACCCGCAACAACCGGAGGCTACCCGCTTGGAGCTGCGCTGCCCGGACCCTTCCTGCAATCCTTACCTGGCCTTCGCTGTGATGCTGGCCTGCGGCTTGGACGGGATCAAGCGCGACCTGCCCTTGCCAGAGGCCTCCGAGGAGGATCTTTACCACCTGGAGAACAACCACCAATTGCCCCACCTGCCGGGTTCCTTACGGGAAGCGGTGGAGGAGCTGGAGAAGGACGAGGTCGTTGCCCAGGCCTTGGGCGAGCACGTTTTCCAGCGGTACCTGGAAGCCAAGACGCAGGAATGGCAAGAGTACCGGCGACAAGTCACTGCCTGGGAATTGGAGCGCTACCTACCTGTTTTCTAGGGTTTCGGTTCACTTCGATGTCAAGGAGCAGGAGGAATGCCTCCTGCTCCTTTTTTCGTACCATGCCATGCTGCCACAAACTGACTGCTACAGGCACATTGATGAGAAAGCCGGGGAGATCGGAAGAGGACCTCCCCGGCAACTTGACAGCTCCCGGCAGGGTGCTCTGTTAGAACTCGGCGCTGGTCTTCTCCTTCCGTCCAAAGCCGCCTCGCTTGGAGAAGATGACCGCCCCGATGACGATCACCAAACCAAGCACAGCCGTGATGATCACCCCGGCAGTGAGATTGTACTGGTATTGAACGAGTACCGGCGCGGCAAGCAAGGACACCAAGTTGATCACCTTGATCAACGGATTAAGGGCAGGACCGGCGGTGTCTTTGAGGGGATCGCCGACAGTGTCGCCGACCACCGAAGCCTTATGGGCCTCGGAGACCTTCCCGCCATAGAGCCCGTCCTCGATCATCTTCTTGGCGTTGTCCCAAGCGCCTCCGGATGTCGACATGAAAACGGCCAGAAGCTGACCGGAAAGGATCACCCCTGCCAGCAAGCCTCCCAAAGCCTCAACACCCAATAAGATGCCGATTACCAAGGGCATAAGGACGGCGATGATGGCCAGTGGGATTAGTTCCCGTTGAGCGGCTGCCGTGCTGATTCCCACAGCTCGTTTGTAGTCCGGAGCGACTGTGCCTTCCATGAGGCCGGGGATACGGAACTGCCGCCGCACTTCCTCGACGATCAGGCCGGCCGCGCGGGCGACGGCATTGATCATCAGGGAAGAGAAAAGCCAAGGAATGGAGCTTCCTACCAGAGCGCCGATGAAGACAATCGGCTGGGATATGCGGATCCCGGTGGCGAGCAGAGTCTGGGCTGCGGGTATACCCATATTGGCCTGCTGCACGAGGGAAATATCGGCCAGAAAAGACCCGAAGAGCGAAACCGCGGCGATGACTGCCGAACCGATGGCCACCCCTTTGGTGATCGCTTTGGTGGTGTTGCCCACCGCGTCAAGGTCGGCCATGATCTGGCGGGATTTGGGCTCCAGCTTGGCCATCTCGCCGATGCCATTGGCGTTGTCGCAGATCGGACCAAAAGAATCCATGGCGACGTTATTGCCGGTCAGGGTAAGCATCCCGATCCCGGTCATGGCCACTCCGTAGAGGACAAAGATGACATCTTGCCCCCAATAGATGATGACGGCGGAGAGGATAGTGAGGGCGATTACCAGGATTTGCCAGACCGACGACTCGAAACCGACCGCCAAGCCTCGCAAGATCAGCGTTGCTGCGCCTGGCTTGGAGGCTGCGGCGATTCCTTTGACGGCTCCATGATGGGTATCGGTGGATAATTTGGTCAGCTCATCGATGACAATGGCCAGGATGATCCCCACAGCCACAGAGAGGAAAGCTCCCCACTCGCCCATGTAAAAATAAGCCAGAATGGCGAAGGCAACCAAGGAGATTCCTGCAGAAGTGTAGAAGCCGCGATTGATTGCCGTCATGGCATTGGTAGAGGCGTCGTTTTTTCCCCCCCGGACCAAATATGTGCCAATAATCGAGGCAAGTACGCCGATCCCGCGCACCAACAGCGGGAAGACGATCCATTTCAACTCCCCGGTGATCCCGACCAAGGCAAGCCCCAGGATCAACCCGGCGACGATGGTCACCTCATAGGATTCGAAGATATCGGCGGCCATGCCGGCACAGTCACCCACATTGTCTCCGACCAGGTCGGCGATGACAGCGGCGTTGCGGGGATCATCCTCGGGGATGTTCTTCTCCACTTTCCCCACCAGGTCTGCGCCTACATCAGCGGCTTTGGTGTAGATACCGCCTCCCACGCGCATGAAGAGTGCCAGCAAGGTGGCGCCGAAACCGAAACCCAGCAGGGCATCGGGGGCAGCGATGCCGAAAATGATAAAAATGACGGTCCCCCCCAATAACCCCAACCCGTCGGTCAACATGCCGGTAATGGTGCCAGCCCGGTAAGCGATCTTAAGCGCTTCTCCGAAGCTCTTGCGAGCCGCGGCTGCCACGCGGACACTGCCCTGGACGGCCATGCGCATGCCAAACTGGCCGACCATCAAGGAAAAGACCGCCCCCATAATGAAGGCGATCGCCCGGCCGATGCCGACGATGACCCGTATTTGATCGGAGGTCATCCCGGCGAAGCGCTCCAATGCTTGTGGACTCGGAGGAACAATATATACCGAGAAGAAAAGAACAACCGTTAAAATTGCGATCAAAGGCGCGATGGTCTTCAGTTGCCGCCCGAGGTAGGCGTCCGCCCCCTGACGGATGGCGTTCCAGACCTCCTGCATCTTGGCCGTTCCCTTCTCCTTACGCATGATCTGGCTGCGCAGCAGCATGGCGTAGGCAAGGCCCAGCAAAGCAATCAGGAGTACGACCCAGATAGCAATGGTCTCAAACGGTGATGCTTGTAGACTGCCCATTTACCTTTCCTTTCTCTGAACTCCACTCTCCCCGCAAGGACCGAAGGTCCCTCGGGATTGTAACAAAACGCGCTGCCGCGAGCTATCAAGTTGGCTCCGCAACGCTGGAAAGGTGCGGATAGGAGCAGCAGCGGACAAGAATCGAGAATGAGGCCGCAGGGGGCGGGTTTGAACTGGGCGGGTTTGAAACCCGCCCCTACATCCGCAGAGAGATTTGCAAATGCCGGACCGAGGGGCGAGTGGCTTCCTAAGGCGACTCGGTTTATTATAGTGTTCGCAAGCACGAATCGATCCACGCCGGTCATGTTCGGGGAAACCCGGAAGCCTGGTGTGGGAATGCGAATAGGAGGAACTAGCGTTGAAACTTTGGCAAAAAGTGCTCATTTGGGTACTCGTCATCGCCCTGATCGCGGGAGGTGTGACTTGGATTATCCTGGCTCAAAGAAATCGCCGGGCTGAGCCGCCCCCAT
>CAYXFH010000033.1:0-5769 GCA_964464245.1 uncultured bacterium | reverse complement strand
CGAGTACCGAGGCATCCAGATCTACACCGAGGCCCTTAACCAGCGGGATCCCAGCGGCCATGACGCCAAGGATTACCTGGACAAGTCCTACACCCCCAACCTCAGCGCCGAGGTGGACCGTTTCCTGGTCGGGGCAGCCCGCCTGGTCGCCTTCAGCGCCACGCCCACCACCAACCCCCGGGTTCCCCTCTTTCAGGGAGGGCAAGACGTCCTCTCGCGGGCTCAGTTCTTCGCCATTCAGACACGGGACGAGGCATCTTTCGGGATCCGGGCCGCCCTCCTGACCACGGCGGATGCTCTGAAGCCAACCGGGAATCCGACGCCGCTGGTGAGCCTGATGAACCCGGCCAAAGCCTCTTCGTTCCACTGGAACCGATCCTCCAGCGGGATTCAAGGCTCCACCGTAAATGCGTTGACGATCGATCCCCGCAATTCACAAATCCTTTACGCCAGTACCCGTGGCTACGGGCTCTTCAAGAGCAGGGATGGAGGGGCAAGCTGGAATGCTTCCTCCAGCGGGCTGACAAGCTACAACGTGAATAGCGTTCTCATCGATACCTCTCCGCTAGAAGCCCTCTACGCCGGCGCCGATGGCGGCGGGGTTTGCAAGAGCACGGATGGAGGGGCGAGCTGGAATGCTTCCTCCAGCGGCCTCGTGAACAACGACGCGCTCTGCCTGGTTTTTGGCTCCACTCCCCGGACCCTCTACGCCGGTACCCGTGGCAGCGCGGTCTTCAGGAGCACGGACGGCGGGGCGAGCTGGGAGCCCTGGTCCAACGGGCTGACCCGCAACGTGGTGCTGTGCCTGGCTTCCTACATTCCTCCCCACCATGGCAGTGAGGTGGTAGATCCAACCCTTTACGCCGGCACGTTGTATGGCGGCGTATTCAAGAGCGCCAACGGGGGGAGCAACTGGAGCGAGATCAACAACGGGTTGACCGGCACGCTGGTCGCCGACATCGCCATTGACCCCTCCAACAGCCAGATCCTCTATGCCGCAACCGATGCGGGCGCCTTCAAGAGCACCAACGGGGGAAGCAACTGGAGCGCCGTCAACAACGGGATCACCAGTTTTTCCATTGGTTCCATCGCCATCGACCCCTCCAACAGCCAGATCCTCTATGCCGGAACCAGGTACGGCGGCGTATTTCGAAGCATCAATGGCGGTGCCAACTGGGAGACCATGAATCAAGGGCTCGATGGGTACGCCCTCCAGATCGGTAAGTTAACCATTGATCCGTCTTCTCCCAGGATCCTCTACGCAGGCGCCGATGGCGGCGTCTTCAAGACCGACGGCAAGAAACAGGTTCATGCCACCATCCTGCGTGTGCCGAAAGGTCCTGCTTATCGTCTCGAGGGCGGCGCCTCCAGCCTGAACCTCAGTACTTCCACGGATTGGCTGCTGCTCCAGGCCAATTTTGGCGAGGCTTCTCTCCAGAACCTGGGCAACGGCTGGACCGTGCAACTGGTGGACAACGCCCTTCCGGCTCCCCCGTCTCCCGCTTTCCCGGTGAGTGTCTATGATGATGGCTATCACCTGGTCACTACCGGCACTATCCTATATGGGCTCGGATTTGGTTGGGCAGGTGGCCCTCATTAGCTAGTTGCTTCAACCCGGAAGGCTGGTTCATCCGTCCTGGGAGTCCACGCCGCCTGGGGAATTTCTCTT
The DNA here is from genome assembly GCA_964464245.1 of uncultured bacterium. Lineage (GTDB taxonomy): Bacteria > Caldisericota > JANLFM01 > JANLFM01 > JANLFM01 > JAPLHV01. Next base: position 4,100 of record CAYXFH010000033.1, on the reverse strand, counting down.
TTCCGATCGATGATCCTGTATAAGTGCGGGATGAACCGGTTTGAAACACGGTTCGCCGGCGCATTCCAGTGTTATAGTTAACACAGGTGGCATGAGGTTGCATCGTTGTTCCTTCCCCGGCGCCTCTACGACCAATTCCTGGTTCGGTTGGAGGGTATGGAAATGATCAAAGAAACGTGGAAACGCAGGTTGATTTTCTTCCTGTCGCTGTGTGTGTTGACCTTTTCCCTGGGTTCTCCGCTGGCCATCGCTGAAGATGGGGCGGCTGCGGATCCCAGCGCTGCTATTCCCCCGCCGGAGCCGGCTTGCTTTCAGTTCAACCTAATTCAGGGTTGGAACATGATCTCCCTCCCTTTCGCCACCGATCCCTCCCCCCTGGTGGTCTTCGCCGAGCTGCCCAAGCCCTGGTATCTGGTCGAATATGACCCAGTCGAACAGCGCTATATCCCTTACGCGCAAATCGCCTTGAAGCCAGGTGTGGGCTATTGGCTGTACAGTTCGCAAGCCATCCGCTTCATTGTGACCGGCATCCCTCTGGCCGTACTAAGCGTTCACCCTCTGTCCCTAGGGTGGAACCTGGTTGGTTACCCTTTCCTGCGAGAGGTCAGCGTCCAGGATGCCCTGAAGGTCCGGGTAAATCGGGGCGGCCAAAGCTACTCCCTGGAGGAGGCTTTCCAAACGGGGATCCTCAGCGCGGGCGTCTATACCTTCTGGGGTGGGGAACGCTACTTATCGGTGAAGGACGATATCGGACGGTTCCAGCCCGGACTGGCCTATTGGGTAAAGGTGAATGCCCTGCCAGCCGCCGCGGGGGAGAGCTTGGCTGCAGTGCCACTGACGGAAATCGTCTTCAACGGGTTGGGCATCGAGGGCAGCAAGATCGCCTCCTGGGCTCTCAAGAAAGCTGCCAAGGCTCTTCTGGAAAAAGCCGGCGATTGGCAGGCGGAGAAGGGCAACGGGTGGCTCCTTTCCTTGCTGGGAGGCAGCAAAGGCAGCAGCAAGGAGGTTTTGGACCGGTTGAACGAGATGGGCCAGCAACTCACTGAGATCCAGGCATCGTTGGCTCGTATCGAGCAGGATTTCGGCCAGCTTTTCAAACAGATGGGGCACATGGAGGCCAAGCTGATCGATACCATCCTGAATGCCCAGATAAAAGACTACGTCAACCGCATCGACACCCATTACAACGCCAATTCCCCGGACGGCCTTTACTACTTCACCAATGGCAAAACCCCGACCACGCCAAATATTGCCGCCGATACCCTCAATTTCTACAACAATGTCAAGGGGTCTTGGGACATCCTGAATTGCGTCAACGGAATCCATAAAGGGATCGTGCCCTCCGACGGGAGTTACGGCATCCTCGACACCTGGGTGGACAGCAATGTCCTCACCCAGACCACGACCTGGACCTTCCAGCCTCAGCGCTTGATGGACTACTACCTCGGTTTTGAGGACTATTTCGCTGGATTGCTATTCTACGAATACCGGGGAGTGCAGGTCTACACGGAAGCCCTGAACTACGGCGACCCGAGCGGGGTCACCTCCGCCAACTGGCTTACAGTGGGGCCGGAAAGCTACCAAAACTGGTTGAATGGGGACGTCAACCGCTTCCTCGTCTGCGTGGGACGGATGGTCGCCCATGCCGCCAACCTGGGCGCCACCGACCCCAATGATCCCCTCTTCAAAGCCGGCGCGGAAGTTCTGGCCCGGGCTCAGTTCTTTGCGCTGCAAACGCTAAACCAGGAACACTACGGGATGCGAGGAGCGATCCTGGCCACTACTGACGCCTTGATCAATACCAACATGGCAGTGATATCAAACTCTGGCAAAGGGGTGAGCACCAGCACTAAGGCCACCGTCATCGCCATACCCAACGGGCCGGCCTACGACCGTTGGCAAGATAACGCCTCTTTCCTGGGCCAATCCACCGATTGGGCGCTCCTGCTGGCGGACTGGGGAGAGCTTGACCCATCCTTGATCGGAACCGGATACCGCGTCCGGTTGTCCACTCCAGCTGGGCTCCCTTTTTTTCCGCTCTCCCCGTTGTTCTCCTATGATCGCTATGATGACAGCTACAGCCCCACCATCACCGGCACCGTGTATTACGGGTGCGGCTTCGGCTGGGCGCGCGTAGGCGGGGCGCAGCAGTTCGGAGCGGTTGATCCTGCTGTCGGCAGCGGGTTGAACCCTCAGTGGACCTTGGATGTTAACAACATCGTCTTCAGTCAAGCCGGAGATCCACAGGGAAAAAAAGGCCTTCAATGGACTAAAAACGACGGGATCGGGGATCTCTCACTCAGTCCCGGTGTGCAATTTACCGTCGATGCCCAGTGGTACCACAAGAACACCTACTCCTGTGGCGTCCAAGGTGCAATCCAGGATCTGCGGCACTTTACCTGTCCATCCATAATCAGTTCCGATCCCTTCTTGACGACACTCCGGGCAACCTATCAAGTCGACTGCAATATCGGCAGTATGACGGACTGTCTCAATTTCCGCTTCAATCTGGACACATGGGTGCGCGTCTGGGACTACAACACCAAGAATTGGGTGAACACGAATTGGCGTTGGTTTGGTACCGCTGTGCAAGGACATTCCCCCAAATGGAACGTGCAATACGGGACGAATGGCGTGGTCACGCAGAGTCTAGCCCTGACGTTAATTCCTGGGCATCAATATGGCCTCTGCATTGGCTTGAACACCGATTGCTACCTAAAAGCGGATAACGGTGGTCAGTACCCAGCACCGCAAGGTACGACGGTACGCAATATGCGGGCTAGCATCACCTTAAAGGGGGCTACCTTCTCCTTCCCTTAACACTTTCCTGTGGTTATTTTGTCGAAGCGTCGCCTCTTAAGTGGCTCGAGTGAAAACAGTAGGCGGCGGTTGGATTTGGTTACCGCCTTCTTCTCATCAGGGTTGCCCAGGGAACTCAACGCCTTGACTCGTCTTTTCCATGTAACAACACAATCGTTGGTCTTTCCTTTTGTTGCATTTTTGTATGATCCGCTACAAGTACTTGTTATAGTTACAGCGGTGGCATGAGGTTGCTTCGCTGCTCCTTCCCCGACACCTCTACGACCAATCCCTGGTTCGGTTGGAGGGTATGGAAATGATCAAAGAGACGTGGAAACGCAGGTTGATTTTCTTCCTTGTACTGTGTGTGCTGACCTTTTCCCTGGGCATCCTGCCGGCCATCGCTGAAGATGGGGCGGCTGCGGATCCAGGGCTTGCCATTCCCCCGCCGGAGCCGGTCCTTCATCAGTTTCACCTGGTGGCCGGCTGGAACCTGATCTCGCTGCCCTTCGTCACCGATCCCTCGCCGCTGGTGGCCTTCGCCGAGCTGCCTACCCCCTGGTTCCTGGCCGAATATGATCCGGTCGAACACAGCTACCATCCCTACACGCAGGTTTCGCTGCGGCCCGGGGTCGGTTACTGGCTGCGGGTGCCGGAGGCGGTCAACTTCACCATTGCGGGAACCTCCGTCACGGTGCGCAATTCCTGCAATCTGCTGGAAGGATGGAACCTGGTCGGCTATCCCTTCCTGGTGGAGATCGGCTGGGAGGACACGGTTCGGGCCAGGCTGGAGTGGGGAGGGCAGAGCTACTCCCTGCAGCAGGCCTTCGATGCCGGCATCCTGGCGGGCGACATCTTCAGCTGGAGGGAAGACCGCTACTTCGCCGTGAAGAACGAGCTGCGCAAGTTCCAGCCGGGGTTTGGCTACTGGGTCAAGCTGAATGTCCCCCCTCCCCCCGGGAAAGGGGTGCAGAACGTATCCGCCAACCTGGTCTTCGAGCCGGGCGGGAACTCCTCCGATATTCCCTCCAAGCCCCTCGGGGGAGCCTACGCGGGGATCAAGCAGGGAGCTTCGAGCTGGGCTGCCAAGACGGCCTGCAGCTGGGTCATGAGCCTGCTGACGGGGAGCAAGGGGCAAGGTGCCGAGGTTCTGGCCCGGTTGGACCAGATGGAGGCTCAATTGCAGGACATCCAGGCTTCCCTGGGGCGGATCGAGGCCGACTTCACCCAGCTCTTCGCCCAACTGAAGCAGATGCAGGCTAAGATTATCGACACCATCTTAAATGCCCAGGTCAAGGACT
>CAYXFH010000032.1:0-5996 GCA_964464245.1 uncultured bacterium | reverse complement strand
GGCGCCCCAGGGCGGCATCCTCGCCTGTTGCGCTCCTCCTGGGACCATGGCGCCCCAGGGATATGGCATACACCGCAGTGGTTCTCGTAGGGGCGGGTTTCAAACCCGCCCAGGCATCGGCTGTCTCAACAAAGTAGCGCTTCATTCTCCAGAACACCCTGCCGGGGGCTATCATGTTGCCGGGGGATATCTCGTCGAACCGCTTGAAGGGTTCTCTTGGGGGGAGATTGTATGATCGTGGAAGAACCATGCTGCCGTAGGCTGTTCAGAGTTTACGCCGCAGTGGTCTCGTAGGGGCGGGTTTCAAACCCGCCCACGCATCGGCTGTCTCAATAAAGTGGCGCTTCATTCTCCGGAACACCCTGCCGGGGGCTATCATGTTGCCGGGGGCTATCATGTTGCCGGGGGCTATCTCGTCGAACCGCTTGAAGGGTTCTCTTGGGGGAAGGTTGTATGATTATGGAAGAACCATGCTGCCGCAGGCTGTTCAGAGTTTACGCCGCAGTGGTCCTCGTAGGGGCGGGTTTCAAACCCGCCCAGGCATTGGCTGTCTCAACAAAGTGGCGCTTCATTCTCCGGAACACCCTGCCGGGAGCTATCGAGCTGCCGGAGGCTATCATGTTGCCGGGGGCTATCGAGTTGACGCAAGTTGACTTATTGCCGTCAGCCTTGCTGATCCGAGAGACCTTGTTACTTCGAGACTGCTTTACCCACTCAATTTGAGAAAGGACCCGTTTTCTTCTCTTATTCCACCAGCATGGATGACGTGAACAATCCCCACGCCTCGACAAATTTTCCTTGAGAATTGATGCGTATCATCAGCTCTGATGTAAAATAAGGAACAAGGGTAATGTGATGACCCAAAGAATGGCGATTGGAAAACGTATCCGAGTTCTATTGGCCCAGCAGAATCGCTCGCTGAAGGAACTGGCCACAGCGGCTGGAATGTCTCAGAGCAATATGTCAATGATCGCCAATGGTCACACGATGCTCATGCCAGGGTACGCATCCAAGGTTGCCCGTTTTCTCGGCGTTACCATTGATGCCCTCTAAAGCGATGAGGAACCTTCTGCCCCAAAACAGGAGGAGGCTGACCAATCCGACGCCGAGCTCCGCGCTTTCCTTTTGAAGGAACTGACCGGCGCGTATGTACGTAGTTCAGGAGAGAAGAGTAAGTCAAGGGAGGTGGTGATCAACGAGATCGTGAAGTATTTCAAACAGCACCCCGAAGATGACCCCAGGGAGAAGAAGAAAGAGGAGTAGAAGTACCTACGGATAGGAGGTGGATAGGTTGGAAAGTACAACAAGTAAAGTAAGCCAAGTGCGCTTCTATTATGAGGAAAGCCCAGAATACAGAGTCATCAGTGCTTCTGGTTTGTGGGGAGGGTTGACTCCAGAGAAGATGATATTTCTTAACTTGTTTGTTGAGACTCCTAGACAACCAGAAATTCAAACCCACGAAGTTACTCCCGACGGGAAACTTGGTTCTATTACAGAGAATCCAGATCTCACTTTGGCAGAATTTCGAAGACTACTCGAAATTGGGATCGTTATAACACCTTCTGTGGCAAAAGCTATTGCTGCTTGGCTGAATGAAAAAGCTGATTTAGCGGTACCTGGGGACTAAATCATGCTGCAAAATTACGCTACTCTAGCCAATAACTTGGGACCTTTTTTTGATCAAGTAAGATCGAATCAAACCTATTTCCAATCGCTCAATTCAACTTCCATGCAATCCCAGGCTGAATACCTAGTAAACAAGCATTTGCAGTCTACCGAGATAGCGGAACCATGGAAATCATCTCTTTACGCTAAGCTCACACCCTCTTTAGTTGCTGTTTGGAGGGAAAACCTGTACAAAGAGATCATGGAAGAGAAGGTTGAAGAGACGATATTTTCTGGAATGAAGACAATAGGAGCCGTCGAGGCTGTGTGTCTTCGTTTTGACGGACCTGACAGGGTAGAAGCTTGGGTGTTAGTTGACCATGATGATCTAGATACTGCCTTTCAGGTCTACGATCAGGAATCGAGAATAGCCTCGATTCTGCCAACGGTGAGAATTCACTTCAATCTTGGTACCACTACATGTTATCCACTCTCCTCCTTCCCTGCCCATTGGCGCATAAAGCCAGTCTAATTACCTCCTATGAATAAGAACCTTTCGGTGCGGCAGGCTGTCGATTCTGTCCTCACTCCGGCCCTCTCCAGGAGCGTGATGGAGAGAAAACCGGGAATCGTAAAGGAGCAGCAGTGGCCACGTTTTTCATTCACGCGGGCGCCCTGAAGGGGCATGATAACTCAAATGAAAATAATCGAAGAGCATTTGAACAAAGCTCGCCATTATAAAGATCTTTTCGAGATCATTTCTACGTCAGATGTTACTAAAGACCGATATTTGGATTGGGAAGCGACACTCCTGTTTTACGCAGCACTGCATTATATTGATGCTTGGCTTGTTCATTTCGATGTTATTCCCGAATGGCACTCTGATCGTCAACATGCGATTGGGAGTCATAAGTTTTTCCATCGGAAACATTATCGGCGACTCGAAGATAAAAGCCGAGATGCCAGATACAAGCTCTGTAGCTTTCTTCCCAATGACATAAAGGAATTATCTGGTTGTCTGAGTTTTATTCAACAAGAAGTTGAGGATTTTCTTAAAGCAAACAAGCGTACTTGATCCCCCTTGTGTCTCAATTCCAGCACCGCAGCATCATCCTCGCCATCCAGCAAATGGATGAGCGCATCGATGGTTTGCTCTTCTCGATCTCAGGTTCTTGGCGCTGCCTGATCAACGAAACAAAACCTTCTCACCGCAAGCGTTACACCATGGCTCACGAACTCGTGCATAATGACCGACGCCGTCAGTACAGTTGGCCCTTCATGGAATCGGAGGAGCAGAAGGCAACCTGGATGGAACGCCAAACCAACGCTGGGGCTGCTGCAATCCTCATGCCTGAAGAGAGCGTCATCTCCTTCTAGGAAGCAATCTGCAATCTTTATTCACCCGGCTCACGTATCATGGCAATGGCTGGGCAATTTGGGGTATCAGAGGAAGCCATGCAATTCCGGCTCCAGGATCTGGGGCTCATGAAGAGGGGAAACAAAGAGGAGGTGAAGAACGGGCCTATATCTCAACAGAGTCAAACAGGTGGAAAAATATCTGCGTAGACGCCACAATCTACAATGGAAAATTGGCCGAGTATACCTTTGGCGCTGTTCTATTCCAATTCGTTGATGATTCGGGGTATACGCGCCGAGCGATGCCGAGTGGACAACCAAGTGGACCGGTGACCCCAATGAAGAGAGCCGCTGTCTTAGGGGCAGGGGATAACCTGATAGGGGGAGTCTACTTCGAGGTTCCGGCGGGGATAGCCGACTGGGGAAGTCTTTACTACTCAGATCCCAAATTGTCCGACGACATTGGTTATTTCTTGGAACCCGTACCTTAGCAACATGGTCATTTTAACCAGGGTTTTCAACCCTTTCTGCACCACCGAAACGACGCATTCTCTTGACAGTCTGTTGACGATAGAGAGGACTCAAAACCGGGAAATGGCTCTAGGAGCGGAAGAAAATGGGTAATAAACGGACAGCAGACTCTGGATCTGCTTACGGTGGTTCGAATCCATCCTCCTCAGCCATTTCATTTAATGCTCGAGTGAATCGTCATCAACACCATCAGGAAAACGTGGCGATCTCCGAGCGGCCTTCGGTAATTGCGATGATTGGATCAATGCAACAGGCGCACTTCTTGCCCTCCCCCGGTGGGAGTTAGCGCACCCACCACTCTTTGGCGCGAATGCGCGCATCATCGACGATACGAGCTATCAAGTCCGGCAGTTTACCCACCTCACGCAAGGCATTCACCTCACCGAGGTCGGTCCATCGGACTTCCCGCGCATCGCTGGCCGCGGATGGCTGACCTCCCACAGGACGAGCGAGGTAAGCCACGCAGACCACTTGCTTCTCGAAGGAGGTGTCCGGGTCGTAGCTGAGATAGGCGCCGGTTTGCTGTAATACCTGAACCTGCACGTTGGTCTCCTCCAAGACCTCGCGTCGGGCGCAATCCTCCAGCGTCTCCCCCAACTCCAGGCTCCCCCCTGGGATCACCCAGAGGTCCTTCCAGTAGCCCCGGTCCTGCCGCACCAGGAGGATCTCTTGGCCGCGGATGACGCAGGCATAGCAGGTGACCAGATACTTGCGTTTGATACGAGGGATCTCTTTCTCCATAGCCAAATTGTACGAGGCTAAATGCCTCGCTTCAAGGAGAAGAGGCTAAATATCCTGCCGGCGCAGAGACCAGACAGCCAGAAGGTTACAGAGAAGGATGAGGGCGGCCGTTACCGCTGCGCTTTCCCACCAGACTCCCCAAGAGGATGCGCTGACCGCAACACGGCTGGCTCCTTCCAACAAGGAGGGCGGAGCGAAGCGAGCGTAATCTGGACCCAGGTTTGGAAGAAAAGAAAGGGCCAGGAAGACCCCTCCCGAGAGCAGAGCGGCCAACAAGCTGGTCGGCAGAATCGTACTGGCAAGTAAAGTGAAAGCCAAGACCAGCAAGCAGAAGAGGTAGAAGAGCAGGCCCCCCTGCAGGAGTGCGAGGAGAGAGGGCCCCGGCGGGAAGAGGGAGTGCGTATAAAGCGTGAAGGATCCCAACACAACGACAAGCGCCAAGACCAGTTGCAGCGCCCAGACGACGAACTTGGCCCAGACCACCGCCGCCGTCGACACAGGCCGCGCCAGGATCAGCTCCAACTGACCGCGGGATCTCTCTTCCGCTACACCGCCCATAGACAGCAGGATCAACACCAGGATGCCCAGTTGGCTGAGGTTCTTGAAGAGGCTGGCGATCACTTCCGAGGTGGTCGGTTGCAACAGAGAAGAGAAGGCCTCGGCCAACTCTGCGGGGATCAACTGGGGGAGGAACTTGAAGGCCAGCGGCGAGGAGATGCCCAGTAGCAGGAAGAGAGCGATCAAGATGAAGAGACGACCAGAGCGCCAGGTTTCCCGCCATTCCTTCCCCAAAAGAGGAGCGAACCCCCTCACTTTGGCGCCTCCAAGACTTGCATGAAGATCTCCTCCAAGGTCGGCTCGTTCGCTTCCATCCGCCGCAGGGGTAGCTTGGTATCGGCCAGCAGTTGGGGGATCCTCCGCTGGGCGGCCGCCAAATCGCTGGTGGCGAGGGACAAATACCTCTCTTCGCGCCGTACTTCCAAGGCCCACGGTTCCCGCCGCAAAGCGGCGATCAACTCGGCCGGCTCCCCCTCTACCTCCAACCGGATAGTCCGTCGGCCATAACGCTGGTGCAAATCCTCGACCTTCTCTTGCACCATCAAGCGGCCGCCTTGGAGGATGGCCACTCGGTCGGCCACGCGCTCGGCATCTCCAAGGATGTGGGTGGAGAAAAAGATGGTCGGACCGCCGCGCAGAGAGGCCAGCGTCTCCAGCAACTCCTTCCGCCCCAACGGGTCAAGAGCAGAGGTCGGCTCGTCCAATAACAGCACGGGAGGGTCATGAACCAGAGCTTGGGCGATTCCCAAGCGCTGGCGCATGCCGCGGGAAAAGGCGCGAATCGGCTCCCGCACCTTGCGAAGGCCGACCAATTCCAGCAGAAACTCCACCCGCTCCTTCCGCCGTTCGCCTTCCACGTTGCTGAGTTGAGCGGAGTAGATCAGGTATTCCCGTCCAGTCATCCAACCATAGAAAGTCGGACCCCCAGGCCAGTAGCCGCGCCACGAGCGGGTTTTGAACGATTCCCGGCGTACGCTGCAGCCTTGAATGAGAGCAGCCCCGGCGCTGGGATGACGGAGGCCTGCCAAAATCTTCAGGGTGGTCGTCTTCCCGGCGCCGTTGGATCCCAGGAAAGCGAAGATAGACCCGCAGGGCACTTCCAGGGAGAGCCGATCAAGGGCCAGGTGGCGGCCGTAACGCTTGCTCAGCTCACGGGTCTGGATCGCGAGTTCCATCGTCCTCCTTGCGTCCGATGAGTAGATAAA
>CAYXFH010000031.1:0-30292 GCA_964464245.1 uncultured bacterium | reverse complement strand
TATCCTTCGCCGTCTCCCAGGTCCGCGCCAGCAAGGCGCAGGGGGTGATCCATTTCTCTCATCGCGGGTGTCGCCAAGCGGCCGGGGGCGCCTATCTCCTTAAAGAGGGCTTGAGGAGAGCGGGGATTCCCTGCTTAATACTGGATGGCGACTGCGTCGATCCGCGCGACTACTCGCTGGAGCAGATGCGCACGCGGGTGGAAGGGTTTTTGGAGATGCTATGAGCCGGATCGTCTGTGGGCTGGATATCGGATCGCTGACCGCCAAAGGGGTCCTCTTGGAGGAGGGGCGGCTGTTGGCGGCGCTTCTCCTGCCGACTGGATCCAACGGGCCGCAGACTGCCCAGGACCTTTACCGGCAACTGCTGGCGGAGGGGAAGCTGGACCGAGAGGTCGACCCATTCATCATCGCCACCGGCTACGGACGCGTTTCCGCTCCTTTCGCCCACAAGACGATCACCGAGATCTCTTGCCACGCGCGTGGGATCATTCATTTCCTCCCCCAGACGCGCACCTTGATCGATGTTGGCGGGCAAGACTCGAAAGTGATCCGCCTGGAGGAGGGAAAGGTAGTGGACTTCCTGATGAACGATAAATGCGCAGCCGGCACCGGCCGCTTCTTGGAGGTGATGGCTCGCGGCTTGGAGGTCTCCCTGGAAGAGCTGAGCCGGACTGCCCAGGACGCCAAAGCGGAGGTAAGCATCTCCTCTACTTGCACTGTCTTCGCCGAGTCCGAGGTGGTGGGCTTGATCGCCCGCGGCCGGCCCAAAGGGGAGATCGCCCGGGGGGTGATGGCCGCTACGGCGCAGCGCATCGCCGCCATGGTTCACCGACTAGGGGTGCAAGAGCCGATGGCGATGTCCGGAGGGGTGGCCCGCAACGCCGGCATGGTGGAAGCGCTGCAACGCGAGCTGGGAGTAAGGCTGTGGCTTCCCCCCGAGCCGCAGATGATCGGCGCCTGGGGCGCTGCTCTGTTGGGGGTTCAATATGCTTGAGCCATCCCAGCGCTCCCGCTTCCGTGGGGCGATGCTCGGTTTCGCCCTGGGCGATTCCCTGGGGATGCCGGCAGTAGGCCTGTCCTCGGAGCAAGCTACCGCCCTCTTCCAGGATGGGATCCGTCCCTTGCCGGGTCCTTCCCTTCCCCTCGGGGAGGTCACTGCCGTGACGCTTCTGATGAAAGAAGCAGCGGAAAGCCTGATTGCCTGCAAACGGCATGACGCGGAGGATTTGGCCGGGCGTTTAGTCTCCTGGCACGAGAGAGGGGATTTGCGCGGAGCGGGCGAGACGATCTTGACTGTCGTACGTCGGTTGAAACGCGGCCGTCTCTGGCGGGGACATGCTGCCGCAGGCCGTCTAGCTGCTGCAGGCGATGAAGCTGCCGCAGGCGACAAGGTGGCTTCCGGCTATTTTGCCAGCGCAGGCTACCGCGCCGCTGGCTGCGGCGCTGTGGCTTTGACCTTCCCGGTGGCGTTGTTGAACGCCAAGCATCCGGAGCAGTTGGCCATGGAAGTGAGCCAGGCAGCGTTGGTCACCCATCGTCACCCCGAGGCGGTTGCCGGCGCTGTGGCTTACGCCACTGCTCTTGCCGCTGCACTCTCCGGGGCAGCCAGAGATCCTCAGATCGAGGGTCTCTTCACTCGCTGTGCCCGGGCGGCTAAGGGCAGTGAGACGGCGAAGAGGCTAAAGCAGGCCGAGGAGATGGCCGGCAAGCGTCGAGCCTCCCCGAAGGACACCCTGGCGCTGATTGGCGCCTCGGGCTACGCTGCGGAGGCGGTCCCCGCAGCGATCTATTCCTTCCTCTTCTTTCCCTCCAGTTTCCGGGAAGCGGTGGGAATACCCCTGATGTGCGGTGGGGCGGCCAGTTTGATCGCGGCGCTGACCGGCGGGTTGGTTGGCGCTTTCCTCGGCCTGGAGGGGCTGCCCACGGAGTGGTTGGCCACGCTGGAGGGTCGCGACCGCCTGGACGCCTTGGCGGAACAGCTCGCTAGCGTGGGGTTTTAACATTGCTGATCTCTGATTGCTGATTTTTGATTGGAAGCCTTCATATCATCAATCTAAGAATCAGCGATCTTATAAGCTACTATGGGACAGATTTGAAATCTGTCACATAGTGCGTTGGATTTCTTGGCTTCACCGACGACCATGTCCGGATTGCTAAATATAAAGACCTGACCCCACGAGTTACTCTTCCACCGGGGCAGCGAGCAGGCCGGCCAGCCGTTCCAATTCCCGGGGGTCGCGGCGGGGGTGGAGGAGGAGGGTATGGTAGGCGCGCATGACCTTGGGATCCTTCAAGGCGACTGCTTGCACGGTGGGGGGGAGCGTAGGGATGACGCGGTGCTCGGCCCCCAGCAGCAGCAACCCTCGCCCTCCCGGTTTCAGTTCTTCCAGGATGCGCCGGCTGATGAAGGCGTCGCGTTGTCGCAGGAGCCTGCGCTTCCCCAGGCGGTAGGCCAGATAAGCGCGAAGCTTGGCGCCGGTTCCGGCGGCTTGGGTGATCCGCAGCAGGCGGTCGCGTTCGGCCTTCACCAAGGCCAGATCTTCAGTCTGAACGAGGATCGCGCCTCGCCCCAACAGCTCCTCCACGATCTGAAAGTTGAGGCTGCCGTTTTTCGCCACTTCACGGACGATTCGTTCCCCCACCTCCCCGCCGACCACCATCCCGTCCTGGAAGACGATCAAACCTTCCGCCGGGAGTTTTTGCAGGAAGGTTTGGACCGAGCGCCAGAAGTTTTCCACCGTTCGCTGGTGACGCTGCCAGAAATCCTTCCCGAAGGAGGCCTGGCCACGGGCATCCAGCTCCCGGCCAAGGGAGCCGAGGTCGGCCTCCATGTGGATGATTGGGCTATAGTAGAGACATGCTGCCGCAGGCTGTCTAGTTGCCGCCGGCTGCTTCATAGGGAGCCTGCTTCGGTGCGTCCGCTGGGGTGGTGAAGCTATAGGGGGGCCAGGGGCCGGTGAAGCGGACCTCTACCCCCTCCTCCTGGAAGGTATCAAGGGTTTCGCCGATCGGATCGACTTGATCCCGGCGTGCCAGCAAGGAGAGGTTGAAAATCATCTGGTGCTCGCCTTCCAGTTTTTTCAGCTTGTTGGAGGTGACCTCTTCAGCCAGGCTGGCCAGGATTTTCTGTTGGTGGCGGCAGTCCTTCTCCGCTTTCTCCAGCAATTTGGCGGCCAGCGCCTTCTCCAACTTCTGTTGGAGAAAATAGGTCATGCCCCGGGGCTTCCCATTCATCGACTCGGTCATCTCCTTCAGCTCCTCATCCTGACGCAGAAGGTTGGCGGCCAGCACCTTGCGCGTCCAGATCACTTGGACGCCCAACTCGACCTTGCCTTCCAGGTAAGCCAGCTTGGCCTGAAAGTGGTCCCCTTCTTTGCGCAGCCAAGCTTGAACAACTTCATCGGCACTGTGCCCGGGAAGTGGTTGAATGATGCAGTTGAAGGTCATCGGCAGAACTGCCCCGGTCTCCTTCCAAGCCGTCTCCACCACTTGGTTGTGAGCGACCACCCAATTCTTTATCTGCTCGTCCTCTCCTTGGTAAGGGGCGAGCTCGTGACGGTGTACCAGGCAAGCGATCCCCTCCTGCGCGATTTGAAAGACAGGAGCGCCATCCAGACCGATCGGCCCCCATTCCTCCTTTTTTCCGCGGTGCAGGACGCAGTAAACATAACAACCTTCACTCATGCGCTTGATCCTCCTCTGGCGTCTCTTTCCCTATTGCTGATCTCTGATTGCTGATTTTTGATTGGAAGCCTTAAAATCATCAATCCAAAATCTAAAATCAGCGATTTTTTAATTTACTCTCTCCAAGTGTACGGTCAGGATCCCGTTTCCCAGCGACCAAGTGCGAATATCCCCCGCATTAACGGGGAGAGATATCTCCTCAGGCAGGAAGGCGCCGGGCCGGCGGGGCGCGACCAGCAACAGGGAGCCCGCTCGTTCCAGCAGGAGGTCTGGCTCGCCAGGACGGGGACAGATTTCAATTCTGTCCCCATAGTGCCTTATTGGGAAAAGCACCACCCACTCCTCATCTTCCGCGAAGATGTCGGCCGGGCCGGCGGGTATCTCGCTGGGTTGAATTTCCAACCACCAGCGAAAAGTGATGGTCTTCCCTAAGCGGGCGTCCTTGCGGTTCTGGTAGAAGACCAGCAGCGGTTGACCCAGGAGACGGAGGGCTGTCCCGTTCAGCTCCCCTTCGATGCAGCGCAAAGCCAGGCTGTGGTTCTCCACGCCGAGGAGAACACGGATGGTCTCGATCTCGGCGTGCCGGTTGCGGGCCAGGTAGATCAGGAGTTCCTGGCTGGGTCCGGGGAACTGTCGCAAGAGCGCGCGCCAGCTAAGATTGGAGAGGGTTCGGGGCATGCCCGCGCCGCTTTCGCCAGGGAGAGCGTCGGGGGTGGAGGGGCGTGTGCGTTGATGGCGTTTGGGGGGTGAGGAGGAAGGGGGAAGGGGCGGCGAGTCGCGGCCGGTGGCTTTGTTCAAATGAGCGATCCAGGCGCTGGGGTCTGTGGGCAGGAACCAGGCTTCCTCAAATTGGTCGGAACTCGCTGCCGCGGGCTGTCTAGCTGCCGCGGGCTGACCACCCGCGGGCTGACTGGTATACTGTACGCGCAGCGCCTCTCGTTCTTTGCCCAGAAGGGGGCGGTAGTCCAATCCCCAGGCCTGCAAACAATCCAACGGCACTATGGGTATTATGGGGACAGATTTAAAATCTCTCCCCATAGTGCCCTGGCTGAAGGAAAGGCCATCATCGGTAAGGGAGAGCTCGCCCATCTGCCATGGCCGTCGGGGTTGCCCGCCACAGAGGCAGCGCTCGCTCACCGTCATTGGACACCCTGCCGGGGGCTGTCTAGCTGCCGGGGGCTGTCTAGCTGCCGGGGGCTGTCTAGCTGCCGGGGGCTGTCTAGCTGCCGGGGGCTGTCTAGCTAGCGCGCCCTATCAAGAGACAGGTGGTCAAGAGACAGGCTGTCAAGAGGCGGCGTTCTCCTGGGGTCGTGGCAGCCTCCTCCGGGAGGGACGAGATTTGGCCTTCCTCGCTCTGGGAGCGACAGTGGAGAGTTGCCTCCTTGCTTCATCGATCTTGGTCCAGACGGGGATCGAGGCAGCCGTCTACAACTTTCGCTTCCTCGCCCCCCTCGATCTCCCCCTTCTTCGAGTTGCCAGCCGTACCTACCCTTTGTTGATCACGGTAGAGGAGAATGTCTTGGCGGGAGGATTCGGCTCAGCGCTGCTGGAAGAACTCCAGAGCTGGGATCGACCTCAACCTCCTCTTGTGCGTCTGGGCATCGAGGAGGTTCCCGGTGTCGGCAGCAGGTCCGAGCTTCTTCACCGAGCCGGCCTTGATCCTGAAGGTATTGCCCGAAAGGCGAGAGAAGCACTCTCCGCTATAGCGACCCAAGTGGTATGAGACAAACAAACTCTAACTCAACATGCTGCCGCGGGCTGGTCTGTTAAGTTAGCATGTTCGAACGAGTCGGCATCTATCCAAACCCCAACCGCCAGGAAGTCCTCCTCTTTGCCCGCGACTTGGCCGATGAGATCGAGCAGCGGGGAGTGCGCACGCTCTTTCCGGCGGTCCCCAAAGGCTCCTCGACGCCGCCTGGCAGCGGAACCTTTCCCCCCGAGATTCCGGACCTGATCCTTAGCCTCGGCGGGGATGGCACCCTTCTAAGTTGCCTGCGAGTGGCGGGGGAGTTGGCGCCCATCTTGGGGGTGAATTTGGGCGACGTCGGTTACCTCTCCGCCACTACATCGGGACGTATCCTGCTCGACCTAGATGCTATCTTGGCCGGCCATCTGCTGGTAGAGGAGCGAACCATGGTTTCCTTGAAGATCGGTGATCGAACGGCTCACGGATTGAACGAGTGCGCCATCCTGCACCGCCAACAAGGTCGCAGTATCCGCTTATTGATCCAGATCAACGGCCAAGAATTGGGTGAAGTAAGGGGAGACGGGCTTCTGGTAGCCACTCCTTCCGGATCCACCGCCTATGCCATGGCTTGCGGCGGTCCGCTCATCGACCCCTCTTTGGACCTCCTTCTGCTTTGTGCCGTGGCCCCCCATAGTCTCTTCTCCCGGCCGATATTGCTCAACCGAGAGAGCAACGTGGTTGTTCATCCACGCGGCCGCGAACAGGCACTGGCCTTGGTGGACGGCCAGGAACTGGGGCCGGTGCGCGTCGATCAGCCGGCGCTGATCTCTCTCTCGCCGAAAAAGACGCGGCTAGCCTACCTGGAGCCCGGACACTTTATCCAAGACGTCCAGCGAAAACTTCATTGGGGGCGCTTGTGATCAGTTATTTGGCCATTCGTAACCTGGCCATTGTAGACGCTCTGGAGTGTGAGTTGGAACCCGGTTTGAATGTTTTCACTGGGGAGACTGGGGCAGGCAAATCCCTGGTGGTGGACGCGCTCGCCCTGCTATTGGGCAGCCGCGGCCAGGCTGACCTGGTCGGCTCGCACGGCGATGTGATGCGGGTAGAGGCAACCCTGGAGTTGCCGGATGGCGCCCTCTCCGCCGATGTTGCCACAAGCTATCTTCAAGAACTGGGCTCGAGTGAGGGCACGCTCTCACTGACCCGAGAAATCAGCCGTGCTGGGAGGAGCCGCGCTCACTTGAACGGGCGACTGGTTCCGCTCAGTTTGCTGCGTGATGCCCTTGCTCCGCTGGTGCACCTACATGGCCAGCAAGAGCATGAAGCCCTATTATCCCCTCTCTTTCAACTGAACTCGCTGGACCGTTTTGCCGGCGCCGATGCGCTGACCGAGCGCGATCGGGGAGAGGCATTGCGGGCGGCGAGGATCGAAATAATCGGGAAAATCGCCAAGCTGAAAGCCAACGCTGGAGAGCGGCAGTCTCAAGAAGAGCTCTGGCGCCATGAGTTGGAGGAAATCGAGAGAGCATCTTTGCGTGACGGGGAGGACCAACTTTTAGAGGAAGAACGGGCTTTGTTGCGGGGGAGTATTCGAATCCGCTCGACGTTAGAAGCGGTAGTGGATTATTTGCGGAGCGAGAGAGCAGGGGGCAATCTCTTGGACGGCCTCGAGCGGAATGCCCAAGCCTTGCAGGAATTGACCGGACACTATCCCGCGCTGACTTCCTTAGGTGAACGGCTGGCCAGCTTGACCTTGGAACTGGGTGACTTCTGCTGGGATTTGTCCGCTACCCTGGAACACCTGGAAGCAGACCCGGGCCGGCTGGAGCAGATCGAGGGCAGGTTGGACCAGTTGGCTCGCCTGAAGCGCAAGCACGGGGGCACGCTGGCTGCTGTCCGCGCCGCTTGCCTTGAAATCCAGGCGGCGTTGGGTTCGCTGGATGCCAAGCAAGCCGAGGAAAGAGCGTTGGAAGAGGATTTAACGAAAAAAGAGGAAGCTTTGATCGGTTCATTGGGCAATTTGCGGGAGCTTCGACATGAGGCAGCCGACCGACTGGCCGGACGAGTGGAAGAGAGCCTGGGTACACTTGGCATCGAACACCCAATCTTTCGCATCGATTTGGAGGAGTTCCCCTTGGAAAACCTCCGCGCCGAAGGTTTGGACCGTGTCGAGTTCCTCTTCTCGGCCAACCCTGGGGAACCTCCTCGACCCTTGACAAGGGTTGCTTCGGGTGGAGAACTCTCGCGCCTGATGTTGGCAGTGAAAGCTGCCCTAGCTGACCGTTACGATGCGTCCACTTTGGTCTTTGACGAGATCGATGCCGGCATTGGCGGGAGAGTGGGGGAGATGTTGGCAGCCAAGTTGGTGGAAGTCTCCCGTTTGCATCAAGTGATCTGCATCACCCATCTTCCACAGATCGCCGCCCGGGCTGGAACTCACTTCCTTCTGCAGAAAGAAGCCTCCGGTATTTCCAGCCAAGTCTCATTACGGCGCCTGGGGGAGCAGGAACGAGTGGGGGAGATCAGCCGCATGTTGGGTGGGAGCAGGATCAGTGAAGCGGTCCGCCGACATGCCGAGGAATTGTTGAACACACCGTAAAGGAGAGAGACATTACAGAACATGCTGCCGCAGGCTGTTTACCCGCAGGCTGTTTAGCGTACACCCTGTTCGTCCTGAACCCTGGCTCAACCTCGACCAAGATCGCGATTTACCGAGACGAGGAATGCCTGGCCGAAGCCAACATCGTCCACCGGGAGAAGAGCGTGGAGATTCTCGCGGAGCTCCCCCAGCGGGAAGCCGACATCCGCGCCTGGCTTGCCGGCCATTCCTTTCCCGCTTTTAGCGGAGTGGTGGCGCGGGGCGGGTTGCTGAAACCGATCCCCTCCGGCGCCTACACCATCAACCAGCGGATGCTGGATGACTTGCGTTATCGCCCCCAAGCTGTCCATGCCTCCAATCTAGGCGCTTTCATCGCTGAATCTTTGGCTAAGGAGTGGAAGACGCCGGCCTGGATCGTCGATCCTGTCTCGGTGGATGAGTTCAATCCGTTAGCCCGTTACTCCGGCTGGCCCGAGATTCCCCGGCGGGCTCTCTCCCATGCCCTTAACATCAAAGCGGTCGGGCGCCAAGTAGCGCGTTCGCTGGGCGCTACCCTCGAACAAAACAACTTCGTGGTAGCTCATTTGGGCGGTGGGATCTCCGTGGTCCCATTGGAGAAGGGTCGCATCGTCGACGCCAACGACGCCAACCAGGGTGGTCCATTCTCTCCGGAGCGCAGCGGCGCTTTACCGATCGTCGATCTTCTACGCTTGGCTTTCAGCGGCGTCTACCAAGAGAAAGAGCTGGTCAGCAAGCTGACTCGCCAGGGCGGTTTGGTCGCCTACCTGGGGACCAACGACGCCCGTGAAGTGGAACGCCGCATCGAAGCGGGGGATCTTCACGCCGAAGAGGTACTTCGAGCCATGGCCTACCAGATTGCCAAGGAGATCGGGGCCATGGCCACTGTGATGCGTGGAGAGGTCTTACGAGTGATCATCACCGGCGGCCTGGCCAAATCTGCCCGCTTGGTTGGATGGATCGAGGAACGGGTCCGTTTCATCGCCCCGCTGGCAGTAGTGCCCGGAGAAGGAGAGATGATCGCCCTGGCGCAAGGAGCTTTGCGCGTCCTGCGCGGGCAAGAGGAGGCCAAGAGCTATGATTAAAGATTTCCAACAAACGTTGGAGGCAGCTCGCCGGTTGCCGCCACAAGCAGTGGCAGTGGCAAGCCCGGAGGAAGAGAACACCTTGCGCGGGCTGGAAGAAGCCCGCCTTCTGGGTTTGATCCGGCCGCACCTCTTCGGCGATATTGCCCAACTGAGCCTCCTGGCGGAGAAAATCGGGTTGGATCCGGCCAACTACGCTATGCATGAAGCAACCTCCAACGAGCAAGCCGCCTTTGCTGCCGTCTCCTTTTGCCGGGAAGGGCAAGCCGATGTTTTGATGAAAGGGTTCCTCCCCACGCCTATCTTCTTGCGAGAGGTGTTGCACAAAGAGAACGGCATCGCTACCGGCAGCCTTCTCTGTCATGTTGCCATCTTCCAACTGCCCGCCCTGGAACGGCTGCTCTTCATTACCGATGGCGGAATGGTGGTCCTGCCAACCTTGACCCAGAAATTGGAGATTCTGCGTCATGCAGTGGAGGTCGCCAAAGCGATGGAGAACTCCAACCCAAAGGTGGCTGTAATCGCCTCAGTGGAGACAGTTAGCGCGGAAATCCCAGCTACGGTGGACGCTGCCATTATGACCACGATGTGGCGCCGCAAACAAATCAAGGGGTGCATTGTCGATGGGCCGCTGGCATTGGACAACGCTCTCAGCCATGAGGCCCTGGCAGAGAAAGGGATCGACAGCCCTCTCTTTGGGGCGGCCGACATCTTGCTAATGCCAAACATCGAATCGGGCAATGTCCTGGGAAAGTCGATTGTTTACTTAGCATCGGGGATCATGGCCGGTGTGGTGATGGGCGCGAAGGTTCCGATCGTCCTTGTCTCCCGCGTCGATCCCCCGGAATCGAAGATCTACTCGCTGGCCATCAGCGCTCTCCTTGCCGCGTGGGGAAAGGTCCGCTTGTGAAACGCGTCGTGGTTCTGGCTGGGCCGTCCGGCTCGGGCAAGAGCGAGATCAGCCTT
This sequence comes from uncultured bacterium, assembly GCA_964464245.1. GTDB lineage: Bacteria > Caldisericota > JANLFM01 > JANLFM01 > JANLFM01 > JAPLHV01. The sequence continues at coordinate 20,250 of CAYXFH010000031.1, read as the reverse complement.
AATCTGGCCTGTAGGGGCGGGTTTCAAACCCGCCCCCCACGCAGCCCCCGGCAGCTAGACAGCCCCCGGCAGCTAGACAGCCCCCGGCAGGGTGTTCTGGAACCAATTGTATTGGTAGATTTGGACATCATCAAGCCGCTCTTCCGCCTCCGCAATCTTCGCGCCCAAATCGAACCTCTGAGGCTTCGCTTTATTACCTCGGGAAGAGAATGGGACGGCGCTGATCTGCCCATCCTTCCTGGCCAACTGGGACGCTGGTTGGAGTCAGACCAGACCGTGATCGTTGATTTGGGGGGAGATGGAGCCGGCGCTCGCGTGCTGGCACAGTATGCCTCCTCGCTTCCGATTAAGGAGACTGAGATGCTGTTCGTGGCCAATCCCAACCGTCCCTTCGCCCGCGACGCGGAAGAGTGCCTGGCCGCGCTGCGGGGGATCGAGGCGAATAGCGGGATCCCTTTCACCGCGCTGGTCTCCAACCCCCACTTGAAAGAGTACACGGCATTGTCGACAATACTAGACGGGCACCGTTTGGTTGAGGAGCTATCTCTTCTATCCGGTTTGCCGATTGCCTGCATTGCCGTTCGGGAGGATTTGGCTCCTGCTGTTCGCGCTCGACTAGACAGCCCGCGGCAGCAATGTGGAGACCCGGGACTCGAGACCTTGGACCATGGACCGCGCCTCCCAGTGCTGCCCTTACAGATTTGGATCAGGCCTCCTTGGGAGCTCGCAGCGCCCGGGAGGGAAGGAGGAGAATGAGAAAAGTAACGATCAACGAGGATTTCTGCAAGGCCTGCGAGCTGTGTGTGTCAGTATGCCCCAAGCAAGCGCTGGCCCTTTCCAGTCGCCTCAACGCCAACGGCTATCACCCTGTAGAACTGATCGACGAACCACACTGCACGATGTGCGCCTTCTGCGCCAGGATGTGCCCGGATGCCGCCATCGAAGTCTGGTTGGCAGCGGCGGCAGATCCCCCTAAAAAGGAGTAGGAAAATGGGTGAACGAGTTTTGATGAAAGGCGCCGAAGCTGCCGCTGAGGGAGCGATCCGAGCCGGCTGCCGGTATTTCTTCGGGTATCCGATCACTCCTCAGAATGAGGTGGCCAGTTACATGTCCCGCCGGATGCCTGAGGTGGGCGGAACTTACCTGCAGGCAGAGAGTGAGGTGGCATCCATCAATATGGTCTTGGGGGCGGCAGCCGCCGGGGTGAGAACCATGACTTCCTCCTCTTCGCCGGGGATTTCTTTGATGCAGGAGGGAATCTCCTACATGGTCGGCTGCGAGGTTCCAGCAGTGGTGATGAACTTCGTTCGAGGAGGTCCAGGCTTGGGTGGAATTGGGCCTTCCCAGTGCGACTATTTCCAGGCTACCAAGGGCGGCGGCCATGGCGACTATAACCTCGTCGTGCTGGGCCCTTCCTCCATCCAGGAGCTGGTCGACTTGATGGCAGACGCCTTCGAGATCGCCGATCGGTACCGCAATCCTGTCCTGGTTTTAGCTGATGGAATCATCGCTCAGATGATGGAAGCGGTGGAGTTTAAACGAAGCGTCGATTCAACCCCCCTCCCGGCCAAGCCTTGGGCGGTAACCGGCGCCAAGGGGCGCAGGAAAAACATCATCAACTCTCTCGACCTTGTCCCGGAGCGCTTAGAAAAGCATAACTGGGACCTGCAGGCCAAGTTTAAGCAGGCTGCTCTGGATGAAGTCCGTTGGGAGGAATACTGCCTGGAGGGCGCCGAACTGGTACTGGTCTGCTTTGGCACGGTAGCCCGCATTGCCAAGAAGTCAATCGACAACGCCCGGGCAGCGGGTATCCCGATCGGCCTGATCCGCCCAATCACCCTCTGGCCCTTCCCAGTTGCCCCATTTGAGAAGGTCATGCCCAGCGCCAAGAAATTCCTGGTGGTAGAGATGAACGCCGGTCAGATGCTGGAGGATGTTCGCCTGGCCGTAGCAGGCAGGCGGCCGGTCGCCTTCCATGGCAAGCCCGGTGGGACCACCTACAACCCAGAGCTGATCGATCAGGTGATTCACCAAGCGATGGAGAAGGAGCGATTCGATGAGCGTTAAAACTGACCGCCCGATTTACCAGCGGCCCAAGTCTCTCTCCCTGGTGCGCAGCAACTATTGCCCGGGCTGCCATCACGGCATCATCCACCGCCTGCTGGCCGAGGTCATCGATGAGTTGGGCATCCGCGAACAAGTTGTCACGATCGCCCCGGTAGGTTGCGCTGTCCTTCTCTACGACTACTTTGAGGTGGATTGCGTACAATCCCCGCACGGACGGGCCCCGGCCGTCGCCACCGGCATCAAACGCTCCCACCCCGAATTGACTGTAATCACCTATCAAGGGGATGGCGACCTGGCTGCTATCGGCACAGCGGAGATCATCCATGCCGCCAACCGTGGTGAGCTTATCACTACCCTGTTCGTCAACAACACCAACTTCGGCATGACCGGCGGACAGATGGCCCCCACTACCTTGCTCGGCCAGAAGACCGAAACCACCCCCTACGGCCGTGAGGCAAAGGCCAACGGCTTTCCGATCCGCGTCTCTGAGATGATCTCTTCTTTGACTGGTCCGGCCTATGTAGCCCGGGTAGCGGTCTTCGACCCACCCCACGTGATGGCGGCTCGAAAGGCCATCAAGCGTGCCATTCAGGTGCAGCGGGAAGGCCTCGGGTTCGGCTTCGTGGAGATCCTTTCTACGTGTCCGACCAACTGGGGTTTGACACCGGTTAAGGCAACGCAATGGCTGAAGGAGAACATGGTGCCCTACTACCCGCTGGGCGAGTTTGTAGGATCTACACAGCCCGCGGCAGCGCCTAAACAGACCCCGGCAGGGAGTATCTCATGATACAGTACGAATTGCTCTGCGCTGGGTTCGGCGGTCAAGGTGTAATGTTGATGGGCCAACTGCTGGCCTATGCCGCCGCCATGGAAGACAAGGAAGCTACCTGGTTTCCCTCCTACGGCCCGGAGATGCGGGGAGGAACAGCCAATTGCCAGGTGGTCATCTCGGACACCCCCATCAGCTCGCCTGTGCTCTCTCACCCCGAGACGGTGATCGCCCTCAACAAGCCATCTTTTCAGAAATACGAGCCGCTGGTAAGCTCCGGCGGCTTGCTATTGGTGAATTCAACGCTCAACGATGTCAAATCGTCTCGCACTGATCTAGAGATTTACGAGATCCCTGCCACAGAGATGGCCAACGAGCTTGGCGGGGCCATCGTCGCCAACATCGTTCTCTTGGGCGCCTATCTTGAACGAGTGCCGGCAGTCCGCTGGGAGTCGGTGGAAAAAGTACTGCGCAAACTTCTCTCCGGCTCTAAGGAGCGATTTCTGCCGATGAACCTGGAGGCCTTGCATCGTGGCGCCGAGACCATGCGCAGTATGAGGACAGATTACGGGGACAGATTTCAATCTATTCCCTTGCTGCGCAACGAAGCGAAGGGAAGCGCCTGTTGAACCCTGACTCCCACCGCCGGGATCGTTTGTTGGCTGATTTCCTGGAGTTGATCCAGATCCCCTCAGTCTCGGGTTCGGAGGAACTGGTTCGCCAAGTTCTTCTCCTTAAACTGAGCGATCTTGGCCTGAAAGTGGAGACAGACGAGGCAGGCAATCTCTTCGCCCGCCTTCCGGGCGATCCAAGCCTACCTCCCTCCGCGTTCAGCGCTCATCTTGACACGGTGCCCTCTGAGCTGGTGCGATACCGGATCGATGGGGAATGGATCCATTCCACCGGGGAGAGCATCCTGGCTGCTGACGACCGAGCCGGGATCGCTGCCTTGTTGGAAGGGGCGCGCCGGCTACAGGAAGGTGGCATTCGCCACGGCGAGGTGGAGATGCTTTTCACCGTGGAAGAAGAGATCGGCTTGCGCGGAGCCAAGGCATTCGACTTGGAATGGGTGCGATCACCTTTCATCCTGGTCCTGGACCACGGAGGCCCCCCAGCTCGGGTAGTGCGCGGAGCGCCGTCTCTGGAAACACTGCGATTCCGCTTTCAAGGGCTGGCAGCCCATGCTGGAACAGAGCCGGAGAAGGGAGCTTCCGCGGTCCGTGCTTTGGCTCTTGCCATCTCGCGCATGTCTTTGGGACGAATTGACGAGGAAACCACCGCCAACATCGGCCGAATCCAAGGGGGAGATGCCGACAACATTATTCCCGAGAGAGCTGAAATGACTGGAGAAGCTCGCTCGCACGACCACGGCAAGCTGGAGGCTCAAGTCAAGGAGATGATCCAGGCCGCTCAGTGCGCCGCAAAGGAGGTCGGGGTCGAGGTCATCTCGGACTGCCAACGGGAATTCGAGGGCTACTGCTTGCCGGATGGCGACCCTCTGCTGGAGATGGTAGGGAAAGCAGCCCTTGCCTGCGGCCTCACCTTCTCCTTGACGAAGGCCGGCGGCGCCTCGGACGCGAATATATTCAACGCTCGGGGCAAGAAATCCACCGTCCTTTGTTGCGGGTACTACGGACCTCACACCCGTCGAGAGAAAGCTTCCCTAAAAGAGATGGAAGACTTGGCGCGTTGGATCTGCGCAATCATGGAGCGGCATTGATGGGAAAACGGCTCTCGCAAACTATCATTTACCGCGGCAAGATCCTTTCCTTGGAGAAGCAGGAGGTTCTGCTTTCCTCCGGGCGGGTGGCTGAACGAGAGATCGTTCACCATCCTGGCGCTGTGGCGATTCTTGCCCTCAACGAAAATGGGGAGGTGTTGCTGGAGGAACAGTACCGCGTTGCCTTGGAGGAGACGATTTGGGAGATCCCCGCCGGAAAGCTGGAACCCGGCGAGAGCATCCTAGAATGCGCCCAGCGGGAGTTGTTGGAGGAGACCGGATACGAGGCCGGCCAGTGGAAGCATCTTCACTCCTTCTACACCTCCCCCGGTTTTTGCGACGAAGCGGTCCATCTCTTCCTCGCCGAGGGTTTGGTGAAGAAGGAAGCAAGACCGGAGTTCGACGAGGAAATCACCACCCAATTCTTTCCTCGCGAGCGCTTGGCGGTCCTACTTAAGCCTGGTCAGATCTGCGACGGCAAGACCTTGCTGGCCCTTTATTACTTACTAGCCCCCGGCAATATGACAGCTCCCGGCAGGGTGTCCCGATGACGAGCCATGCGTAGGCGCGTCCTCCTCATCGTGCTGGACGGAGTGGGTATTGGCGCGCTTCCTGATGCCGGAGCTTATGGCGACGACGGGGCGAATACCTTGGCTCATGCCTTGCAAACAGCCGGCCACTACTCCCTGCCTTTCTTCACCATGTGTGGGTTGGGCCGGCTCTTACCGGACAGCCTGCTGCCCTTCGTATCGGCGCCGTTGGCTTCCTGGGGGATTCTGCAGGAAGTGTCTGCCGGCAAGGACACCGTCGTCGGCCATTGGGAAATGATGGGGGCGCCCACGCTGGATCCCTTTCCCACCTTTCCCCGCGGTTTCCCGCCAGACCTGATCCTCTCCTTTGAGGGTGCGATCAACCGCAAAACCTTGGGGAACATAGCTGCTTCAGGCACGGAGATTATCGAGCAATTGGGGAGGGAGCATCTTCGCACTGGCTTCCCCATTGTCTACACCTCAGCGGACTCCGTTTTTCAGATCGCTGCGCACGAGAAGATCATCCCCTTGGAAGAGTTGTACCGGTATTGCCGTCTGGCCAGAGCCATGCTTACCGGACCAAACGCGGTGGCTCGGGTCATCGCACGGCCCTTTAACGGGGAGCCCGGCCATTTCGAACGCACGGCCGGCCGCCAGGACTACCCCTTGCCCCCTCCTGGAACCACCGTCCTGGACATCCTCACCGCTCATCGAATTGCGGTCACTGCCCTTGGCAAGATCGTGGACATCTTCGTCGGGCGCGGCATCACCCAATTTAACCATACCCCCCACAACGCCGAGACGATGAAAGCCCTGGAAGGGTGGCTGGCTGCCAAAGAACCCGGTTTCTGTTTCGTCAACTTCGGGGACTTCGACATGCTCTGGGGCCACCGCCGTCTCCCCCGTGAGTTCGTCCACAGCTTGGAGGAAGTGGACAAAGGTCTTGGCAACATCGCTCAACGCTTGAAAGAGGATGACCTGCTGATCATTACCGCTGACCATGGCAATGATCCCACTTTTCTTGCACATACCGATCATACCCGAGAGCAAGTCCCGGTTCTGGTCTATTCACCAGGTAAGTCCGGCCATAACCTCGGAGTTCGACCTTCGCTGGCCGATGCGGGCGCCACCGTGTTGGCCGCTTTTCAGCTCCCCATCAGTATTCCCGGCCAGCCGTTGATCTAGACAGCCCGCGATAGCATGACAGCCCGCGGCAACAGAATAGCCCGCGGCAGGGCGTTCTGTTGACATAGCCCAACTCCCTTCGCTAAAGTGGTTGGACTATGACGCAAAAGAACCCAGGTTTCGGGAAGGCCTGGAAGATGCTTTCTGTGGTTGGCCTTTCCGCGCTGCTCATCTTCTCGCTGCAAGTGGCTCAAGGCGCGAGGCGGCCGGTGCAATCACAAGAACCTCGAAAGCCGGTATTGACTGTGGAATCCGCCCAAACGAGTCACTCTTTCAGTGTCTGGGAATCTACGCCGGTCGGGAAAGCATTAGGGGAACAGGGGATTCGACTTGAGGGCAAGGACTTTCTCAGCGTTCCACTCGAGCAGCCCGTGGAGAGCGATCTCACTGTACGCCTCCACCATGTCAGCGAAGACACCCTCACTGAGCCAGAAGCGACCCCCTACGGCGCGACTTTCGTACCTTCCTACGATGTGCCTCTGGGACAACGAAGGACCGTCGTCGCAGGGATACCCGGAGAAATTCAGGTTGCCTACCTAGTGACCAAGGTAGATGGCCAGATAAAGGAGAAACACCGTCTCGGGCATACTGTGGCGCGCCAGCCGGCGCCAGCCGTGATTGGGATCGGCGTTTCGATCTCCTCCCCAGACGCGGCGGTGCAGGCCAGTTTAGCTTTCCCTCACCCGGAAGGGCCGCCAACCTATGAGATGGAAGCTACCGCTTATTGCCCGTTGCCAGAGGAGACCGATGGCGACCCTTGGAGCACTTCCGTCGGGCTGCGCTCCGGTTATGGCATCGTAGCGGTTGACCCTCACGTGATCCCTTACTATACGCCACTCTACATCGATGGTTATGGCTACGCAGTAGCCGGGGACACCGGTGGAGCGATCCGCGGAGAGCGAATCGATGTCTTCTTTTACACGTATCAAGAAACAGTCTCCTTCGGCCGGCGGCCGATCAAGGTGTGGGTTCTCAAGTAGACAGCCTGCGGCAGCATGTTTAGCATCCTTCCTCTTCGGCCTCATAAGTCCCTAGGCCAAGTATTCTTGATAGAGCGGTCCTCTCTTTCTTCATGTTTTACTTACCTGCAAGCAGGTTCCCAGCGAGTCATTCTGGAGATCGGCGCCGGCCTCGGGCAGGTCACCCGTCCACTTCTGAGGACAGGCGCCGAAGTCACTGCCTTGGAGTTGGACCGCCGTTTCCTTCCTACTTTGGCAGGTTTGGCGGAAGAGAACGCTCGTTTCCATTTTCACCTGGTCGATGCCCAGAAGGTCTCCTGGGACGGCTTTTTCCCCGGCCCTTACAGTGTCTTTGGAAACCTGCCTTTCTTTCTCAGCACAGCGCTGCTGGAACACCTTCTAGAAGGCGAGGTTAACTGGTTGCGCGCTGTTTTCCTCCTGCAAGAGGAGGTTACGCTGCGGCTGCTGGCGGGACCAGGGGAAGAGGGGTATGGCGCCCTCTCAATCTTAGCCCAACTCCGCGCTCACTTGTCCCCCGGCCCCTCTGTCTCACGCCGTTGCTTTCACCCCATCCCTCGTGTGGATTCCGCGTTCCTCTACTTGGAGCGACTCTCGGCGCCAAGGGTCTCGGTCCCGAACATGAAGCGTTTTGTCGCCTTGGTACATGGCGCATTTGCACAAAGGCGCAAGACATTGACCAACAATCTCTTGCGGATGAATCCGCACCTCTCCCGTATACAAGCTGCAAGTCTCTTGAATAGCGCGGGAATCTCCGAGAAGCGAAGAGGAGAAACGCTCTCGCTGGAGGAGTTCGCTCGCTTGGCATGGGCCTTAGAGGCGCCCCTTGCTTCGCTCGAGGGGAAGCCTTGACCTTGTCTTTAGGTAGACAGCCCCCGGCAGGGTGTTCTGTGACATGCTGCCGCAGGCTGATTACTTTAGGTTAATGAAAAGAGAGGCGCCGATGGCGGCCGAAGAGACAGCGCTGGCTCCAGCAAAGGTGAACCTCTCTCTCTTCATACGGAGCAGGCTCCCCGATGGCTTACACCGGATCGAATCCCTGATGCAGACAGTTTCGTTAACCGACGAGTTGCGTCTGCGTTGGGGGGAGCCTGGACTCTCCTGCCATTGCGAGCCTGCCCTGGATTGTCTCGAAGAAGAGAATTTAGCGTACCGCGCCGCTTTGTTGTTTTACAGGGCTATCGATAAGGAACCAGAGTTGTCCATAGTCTTGAGAAAAAAGATCCCCCAAGCTGCCGGCTTGGGCGGTGGCAGCGCGGATGCTGCTGCGGTGCTGCATGCTCTTGATCGAAGATATCACCGGCCGATCTCCTGTGATCATATGTTCGCGTTGGCCGCCTCACTGGGCTCGGACATTCCCTTCGCCTTGATCGGGGGCGCTGCCTGGGTGCGAGGACGTGGAGAGCAGGTGACCCCATTGCCTCCTCTCCCATCAATCTCCTTGGTACTCGCAAAACCAAAGGAAAGCCTCTCTACCGCATCCGTGTACCGCGCTTTGCTGCTGGAAGAGATTCCCACATCCGGCCGGATTGAACCCATTGTCCAAGCGCTGATCCAAGGCAATTGGGCCACTTTGGCTCGCACTTGGCGCAACGGCTTATTCGCACCCGCTGTACGACTATGCCCGGTCATCGAAGAGGTGAAGAGTCAGCTTTTGGAGGCAGGCGCGTTGGGGACGCTTCTTTGCGGAAGCGGACCGACCATGATGGGGCTCTTCGCTGATAGGAGGCACGCTGAAAAAACAAAAGAGCGCCTTCAAGGAATCGACCTTTGGACCCAGGTGGTGACCAGCAGCATAGTCTCGTCTGATTCTCGTTGGAGGCCAGCAGCATACGGTTGAGTTCTTCAGCATCGTACCCAACGAGTAGGGCAAGGTTAGTTTGTCCGGCATCAACGCGCTAGGATCCAACTTGCCTTCCCCAACCTTGTCAGCCCCCACCCGGAGCCGTACAATCGGTCCATCTATCCAGGGCGGATAGCTCAGCGGTAAGAGCACCTGCCTTACAAGCAGGGGGTCACAGGTTCAAATCCTGTTCCGCCCACCATCCTTCTTCCAGCCTTATTAGGAGCAATTCTGGCAGCGCTCGCGTCGAACACCCAACTACCTAGCCCGCGGCAGCGTGCACCGGTCAGGAGCAACGGCTCCAACGGTTGGACAAAACTCTTCTCGCTGCCGGTTGGGCAATTTGGAAAGAAGAATTCCTTTCCAAGTGGTCGTCAAAACAAATAAGAGGTATTTCTTGAGCCTTTTCCAGTACAGAAAAGAGATTTATCTCAAACAAGCTGTTGCAGAAATGACCTAGAATAATAAGATAACTGCCTTGAGAGAGCGGCAGTGAGGAGAAGGTGTTGAATATACTACTCGTCTACCCCGAGTTCCCAGATACATTCTGGAGTTTTAAACATGCCCTTCGTTTTGTTAGCAAGCGGTCCGGGTCGCCCCCCCTGGGACTATTGACGGTTGCTGCCATGCTCCCGCGCGAGTGGCCATCGAAGCTAGTGGATCTGAACACCACGCCGCTCCTCGACGGCGACCTGGCTTGGGCCGACATGATTCTGATCAGTGCCATGTCTGCGCAGCGCCCTGCCGCAAGACGTTTGATCGAGCGTTGCCATCTCGCCGGTAAGCGCATGGTAGCGGGCGGGCCGCTCTTCTCCGGAGAACCGGATGCTTTTCCCCTGGTCGATCACTTGCTTCTTGGCGAAGCCGAAGTTGACCTTCCTGCCTTCTTGGAAGATCTAGAGCGCGGCCAAGCGAAGCATCTCTACCAATGCCATGAGTACGCTGATTTAAGTCGCTCGCCAGCCCCTCGCTACGATCTGCTGGACTATCGTCAATACTCCACGATGGTCATCCAGACTTCACGAGGTTGCCCCTATCAGTGTGATTTTTGCAATGTCACCGCCCTTTTCGGGCATCGCCCCCGTTTCAAGGCAGCCGGGCAAGTAATCGCTGAGCTGGATGCCCTTTACCAGAGAGGTTGGCGATCCAACATCTTCTTCGTCGACGATAACTTTATCGGCAATCGCCGGTACGTCAAAGAAGATCTCTTGCCGGCGATCATCGAGTGGCGAAAGGGCAAAAAAGGTCTCGTCTTCAGCACACAGTTGACCATCAACTTAGCCGACGACCAAGAGCTGATGGATTTGATGGCGAAGGCCGGTTTTCAAATCGCGTTCATCGGCATCGAGACGCCCGATGACCTTTGCTTGGCAGAATGTGGGAAATCACAGAACCAGAACCGCAATTTGATGGAAAGCGTCCAACGCATCCAACATTCTGGGATCGAAGTGCAGGGCGGATTTATCGTCGGGTTCGACAGCGACACCCCCTCCATCTTCCAGCGCCAGATCGACTTTATCCAGAAAAGCGGGATCGTCACGGCAATGGTCGGTTTGCTTCAAGCCCTGAGCGGCACCCCTCTTTACCAGCGATTGAAAAATGAGAACCGCTTGCTTTTCGAGGGGTCAGGCTCAGGCGATAATGTGGACGGCACTACCAATATCATTCCCAGCATGGACCGAAGCATATTGATGGAAGGGTATTATCGCATCTTGGAACATATCTATGCACCCAAAGCCTATTACCAACGAGTTCGTACTTTCCTCAAAGAGTATAAGGCGCCAGCTTTAGGGACTCACTTTGATTGGTTGAACATCCGCGCTTTTTTCCGCTCGGTCTTCCAACTGGGAATTGTCGGTCGTGAACGCGGGCAGTACTGGCGTCTTTTCTTTTGGACGCTTGCTCACCGTCCGAAGTCTTTCGCTCAAGCGATCACCTTCGCAATCTATGGTTTCCATTTCCGCCGCGTCTTTCAATTGCACGTCCAGAAAAGTCCACTTCCGCCGGCCAATATGGTTGGATCTCGCCTTCAAGCCTGACAATATTACGCTGCCGCGGGCTGCCTAGCTCTTCTCACCGACGCCAACCGGTCCTGGTCGAGCGGTCAAGTCGAGCACCTAAGAGCAATCGATAATTAGCCAGATTCTCGCTGTTGAAAAGAGTCGTTCGGTAGCTTCGGTTTCTCTCTAGGATCGGCCGCACCATCTCATTATGCTACATGCTGCCTATTCCGCTGATTCCTTCATCTGATTCCGAAGGAAGCTGCTCCAAAAGTCCGAGGACTTGTGCAGGCCAGCTTTCTCCGCCTCTTCCCACTGTTCGATCCCTTCCACATCCTTACCTTTGTGTAGTTCTTGCGGTACTTTTATCATCGGAGACCTCCTGATTTGATCGTGTTTTTCCAGAGCTGCGATCGGTTCAACAAGGTCTCTTTTCTTTTGGCAACCGCCGAATCCACCCCAATGAATCGCACAAAAAGCGATTCACCGAGGACCCCATGGAACCTGTTCAGCGACCAAGAGTATGCAGTACCATAGTTGTTAATCAGATCGAGCCAGGCTTGAGCCTTCTTGCTGAAGTAGGAACCTTGGCTGTCGAACCTTTTCCACCGCCATTCTTCGGCTGAATAAACTCTTCCCACCGGTTGCCCGACTCGAGAAATTTCGTGGGGTGCTTGGCGCGCCATGCACCCTCTCCTCGAAGTATTGCTGCGTAGTGGCAAGCGTATTGTAGGGGCGACGCATGCGTTGCCCCTACACTGGCGATGCCGTCTTTCAAGCGCGACTTCCAGCACCCGAAGGTGCGGCGCTTGGCGATATGGGAAGGGTACTCCTGCCGGAACAGCTCAAAATCGGGAGGATTGTTAATGACCGGCACTATCGAGCCTGTCGCATAAACCCCCTTCCCCTCAGCTCCCATCGTTCCACGGATTTCTCTCTCAAATCACCATCTAGCCCTTTCCAGGAGCCAGTAAATGCTTCTTCTCCCCCCTTGCATGAAAGACTGGCTTCCTCCTGATCACCCCGTCTGGGTAGTGATCGATGCCGTCGCCTCGATGGACATCTCTCCCTTCTACCAGAACTACCGGGAGGACGGCTGGGGGGCTGCCGCCTTCCAACCAGGGAGGATGGTCACTCTCCTCCTCTCCGGCTATAGACCTCCGGTACGGATTGACCGGAGGTCAACTCGCCCGCGGCATACACTCCTCCCGCAAGATCGCCCAAGCCTGCCGGGAAGATATCGCCTTCCGGGTGATCACTGCCAACCACCCCCCTGACCACGCCACCATCGCCCGTTTCCGCCAAGGCAACGTCTCTCGTCTGGAGGCTCTCTTCCGGGAAGTCCTGCGGGTCTGCCGCAAAGCCGGGATGATCCGTCTGGGGGTCTTCTCCCTAGACGCCAACCGCACTGCTGAGCAACTGAAGGAAGAACAGCAACGGATTCGCCAAGAGATCGCCGGGCAGATCGAGGAGACCTTGGCCGATGCCGAGCGGCTCGACCGCGAAGAGAATGCCCGCTACGGCCCCCGGCAGCGAGGCGACGAGCTCCCGCCCGAGCTCCGGGATCCCCTCTAACCTGACTCCCCGCCAACGGATGGACCGGAAGCTGCGCACCCAACGAGGGAAAGCTCTCTATCGCCAGCGCGGCCGGACGGTGGAGCCGGTCTTCGGCCAGATCAAGCGTCGCCTCGGTTATGATGGCCTGCTCTTGCGCGGGTTAGCTAACGCTGATGGCGAGTGGAAGCTGATCTGCGCTGCTTTCAACAGAACAGCCTGCGGCAGCATGTCCTGTGCGGTTGGAGCGCGGCGCAAGGCCCAGGGAGAGCATAAGAGATCAGCCTGCGGCAGCATGTCTAGATGAGGGATAGATTGGGTAGGACAGGCAGGAAAAGGTGGATATTGTCATCTCCCGGGGGTGGATCCTGACCTGATCAGGGCAGTCCACTCCGGGCTCAGACGAGCATCCCATCTGGGGCGGACATCGGTGGCGTGCTTGGGGGTGAAGATGGACGGAAGGACTGGGAAAAGGGATCGTGGGTGGTAAGATGAGGGAAGTTCATGAGGCAGGCTCTATTGATGGTGGTTAATGACAAATGAAAGATGGAAGAGAGAAGCAGGAAGGACGACGAAGCATCTGGGCCGTTGAGCTCGCAGGCTAGTCTGCTCACTGCTTCCCGATCCCGAATCGGTTGATTGGGCAACAAGCCCGCGTCACGTTGGAGACTGGGAAGGGAAGCTCCTGCTCCTTGTGGAGGAAATCGAGAAGAAGATAGAAAGACGGTGGAATCTCGATGGCCGGGAAGGCCGAGAATGGCGGAAAAATAAATCTGTCCCCTTTTTTTCCCGGCGGTCAGGGGCTTGGCAGTTGCGTTCCGCTCTCGGATCGAGCTATGGGGACGGGAGGTCCAGCCAGTTTTGCCAGGTCGCTGTGCCGGCGCCCAGCACATACTGACCAAATAGTGTGTAGCTCATCCCACTGCCTACACTGAATTGATAGGTCAACACTTGCCTATCCCCCTCTTTGCGGATCGCAAAATTCTCGGCATAGCCGCCGCCGAAGCCTGCGCAGAGCAACACCAGGCGGTTGTCTTCGACCAGGACAGAATAGCCGGCTTGGTAATCGGAAAAGGTGAAGACAGGATAGGGGATGCCGGTGTCTTGCAATTCCAAGACATACAGGTTGTCCGTTTTTCGCGCCCTTTCGGCGAAGTCCGAACCCAGTGCGCCGGTTTTGATCGCTGCCTCGACCGATTCAACGCTTGCCATCGGCGGAGGCGCAGGCGCCGTGATGCAGCCGGCGCCGAGTAGAATGACCAAGAAAACAATGCTCAACATCTTTGCTTGTTTCATGATGTCCTCCTTTCTTTGGTGGACGGCGATTCAGTCCCGTCCCCCTTAGCCTGATAGACAATTATGAAAGAGCGATGAAGACCAGGGCAAGCTTGTGTATTGTTACCGCGTGGACTCGAAGAGAGTGTCTTGATTCCGCTCATGTTTCACCGTGGATCGCCCACTACCATTTAACAGCTTTTCCTGGTATACATCACCAAGTACACAATTTCACCACTTCAAGTCTAAAATAACGGGGGAGATATTACCTATGGATGCCATCAGCCCAGATTTTCGTCGCACGATGAGGACCAGGCTCGCCGAAATGATTCGGGAAGCCATCTTAAACCGCGAGTTCCACCCCGGAGAAAAGTTGGTCGAGAGCGAACTGTGCGCCAAATACCAGGTCAGCCGCACACCATTGCGGGAGGCTGTGGTCGTGCTGGAACAGGAGGGCTTGGTGGAGATCCGCTCGCATCTGGGCGTCTATGTTTCTTCGCTCAGCGACAAAGAGATCGTCGACTTGCTGCGCGTTGAAATCGCACTGGAGGGGTTGGCGGTAGCACAAGCCGCTGTCCGGATCACCGGCCAGGAGCTGGCGAAGTTGGAAGAACTGCACGAGAAAATCCATCAATTGGCTGGATTGCCGGACTTGGCAACTTTTTATCAGTACGATCGCCAATTCCACGCTTTGCTGGTTACCTTCTCCTCGTCTCCCACACTGATAAAAATCCTGGAGAAACAGCTCTCCAAGATCTACCTGTCCCGTTTCTATACGACGCTGGCGCCCAATCGGCTGCAGCACTCTGTTGACGAGCACCAGGAGATCATACAAGCCCTGCAATCCCACAACCCCCAGGGGACCAGAAAGGCGTTGGTGCGCCACTTGGAGAGTGTGATTGAAGATTTCATAGCCATGTCCCAGCGGAAAGAAGAGGAGGAAGAAAGGAGAGAGAAAATTGCTGGACCGAATCTTGACGACCATCGAAAATGAGAAGGATGAACTGCTGGCCTTCGCTGCCGAATTGGTCCGTTTTCAGACGCCCGACCCACCGGCGCACAACACCAAAGAGATCCAGGAATGGCTGGCAGCCAGGATGCAAGAGATCGGGATGAAGACGACCAGCTACGATCTGTATCCCGAAGAGCCTTTGTTAGTAGGGATCTCCGAGCCTTTCGGAGCACAGCGGACCTTGATTTTCAACGGACATATCGATGTGGCGCAGGTGAACCCGGACGAATCCTGGGACACCCCGCCTTTCCAGCCACACTTGCGGGAGGGTTTCCTCTACGGGCGGGGAGCGGCCGACATGAAAGCTGGCCTCGCCGCGGCCTTCTGGGCGATCAAGACTGTTCTTCAGGCCGGGGCGCCGCTGCGTCACAATATCATGCTGCAAGTAGTAGGCGGCGAAGAGGCGGGCGAACATGGCACAAAGTTGCTCTTGGAGAAGGGCCATCGGGGCGACTTCGCCATTATCCCGGAACCGACAGAACTGCGGGTCTGCGGCCAGGGGGGGGTGGTCACCTTATGGGTGACCATCAAGAGCCAGAAAACCTACCACGACGGCATGCGCGCCCGCATGATCCACGCCGGCGGGGGGATCGACGGCGCCAGCGCCATTGAGAAGATGGTGAAGATCATCACCGGCATGCAGGAACTGGAGAGAGCTTGGGCGGTCGCCAAGAGCTATCCGGGAATGCCCCCCGGCTCCAATACCATCAACCCCGCCGTGATCAAGGGGGGGAGGCACCCCGCCTTCATCGCTGACGAATGCGCGTTGTGGTATACGGTCCATTTCCTGCCTAACGAGACGCTGGAGAATGTGAAAACGGAGGTCTTGGATCACCTCCGCCGAATCGCCGAGGCCGATCCCTGGTTGCGCCACAACCCTCCCGAGGTGATCTTTGGAGGTTCCTCGATGTTCCGCGATCGAGGGGAGATCTTTCCCGCCTCGTCAGTCGACGTCCAGAACCCAAGTGTCGAGATGCTGCTGCGCACCTTCGGTCAGGTTCTTGGTCGAGCTCCAGAAGTTGTTATCTGGCCATGCGTTTCCGATGCCGGGTGGTTCGCCGAAGCCGGCGTTCCGGTGGTGATCTGCGGTCCAGGAGCGTTGGAAGACGCCCACGCCGTCAACGAGAAAATCGCCGTCCACCAAGTCGTGGAGTCGGCAAAACTTTATGCGGCCTATATCCTGGCTTTCTGTGCGGAGGATCGCTGACCAGAAACGACAGGATCCTTCTACGGTTTTTCTCCAGCAGGCATTGCGCCCACTCTGAGAAGGAGAGCTGTAAGAGGGGTCTCGACCAGTGGTTGACAGCAACTCCCCCAATGATCGCCTTGAGGGAATCCAGTGTGTCCTGGTAATCTTGTTGGAAGACTGCCTGAATAGTCACCTTAGAGAGGAGATTTCCGCATGAAGACTCGTTTGCTTGCCGTGCTGCTGGCGCTTGGCCTTTTCTTCGGCAACGCGCCAATCGCCCAGGCGGGGGAGTGGATTACTGAAGCTCCGCCGTTATCCGACTTGGTCTATCATTGGGACGCCAATATCCGCCTGATCTCTTACGACTTGGGGCCATCGCCCATTCCACCGCCAACAGGAGAAGAAGCCGGAGAAGAAGTCACCTGCGATCCCGAGATTTACGCCTCCGTGGTGGCCGCGTTTGAAGCTATGAAAGCCATGGGATCGATTCCTGCCGAGCTGAACATCTCCAGCTCCGGTCCCAACGAAGGCGTCATGGCGCTGAATATTACGCAGTACTCCCCAGAAGGAACGTCTGACCCGGCCTCCAGCAAGCAAACGAGCATCCCCTTCCGCTATCAGGACGGTTCCTTGAGCGGGGAATTGGAGGATAGCGGCACGCTATTGCGCCTGTCGGCTGCGGCCACCCGGACTTACTTTTCCCCGGCCAACCCTGATTCGGCGCCGTCTACCATCATCGCCGGCAACCTGAAACTGATCGAACCCAAGACGGGCAAGGGCGTGGCCTATTTCGCCTTCGCCACCACCGAGCGGGAGGGAACACAGGTCCCACGGGGAGAGCTGCTGGGGTATAGCCTTAACCTGGCGCCCGGAACAGACGCTTCGACAGTGGAGTTCCTCCCCTATGACGGAAAGGAATGGCAGCCGATTACGAAGCTGAACTTCCCTCTTCGCGCCGGAGACCAAATGCGAACCAAGGAGGGTAAGGCTGTGTCCGTCTGGCTAACGGATGGTGAATTCACCGCTTACAATACACGAATCGCCCAGGGGACGATCTCCTTCGGCAAGGTGACCGACGCTAAGACCGGAAAAGCAGCCAAGTTCATCATCGAGTCGATCCCCTCGGTGGCAGCGGGGCTAATTATGGAGATTTGGTCAAATATGAAGAACCCTTTTACACCTGTGGAGGTTAGCACCAAAGGCTTGGCCATCGGCGTTTTAGGGACGGCTGCGGTGATCGAGGAGACCGAGAATGAGACATCGGTGAAAGTGTTGGAAGGGAACGTACAGACTATCGCATACGGGAACGGCGCTAGCCAGATGCTGATCGCCGGCCAGGCCATCACTGGGAACGAGCAGGGTTTGAGCCCGGTGGCCTCGTTTGACATGGCCGCCGAGCAGGCCAAGTGGGGACCGCTTGCTTTGGACACTTCCGCCACCCCGCCGCCACCCTCCACCCCCCCGCCTTCTAGCGGAGTCCCCTCGCCATCGGCCACTCCGCCACCCTCCGCCACCCCGCCACCCACAGCAGCTTCACCCTCTGCCACCTTGCCACCATCCACGCAACCAACCACTGGAGGGACCTTCCTCGGTCTTTCCACCCAATGGTGGATCATCGGTGGCGCCGGGCTGGGGGTGCTGCTTCTGGCCGTCCTGGTTCTGGCGCTGATCCTTCGCAGCGGTCGGCGTCGACGCCAGGTTCCCGCCGCCCCCTATCTGCCACAAGTCGCCGTTCTTCCCCCCGCCCTCTGTCCAACGTGCGGCAGCGCACTTGTCCCCGGTCAGCGTTTCTGCGGGAATTGCGGAGCGGATTCGCAAATGACAGCCACACCACCAGTTGCGCCCCCGGCGACGTTCTGCCCGAGTTGCGGTCGCCTAGCGATTCCCGGTCAGAGGTTTTGCCAAGGGTGCGGTGGCGCGCTCCCGGGAGACCCCGCATGACTGCCAATCGTTTCTGTCAAAGCTGTGGCGCTCCTTTGGCGCCTGGCCATCGCTTCTGTGAAACCTGCGGCCAACCGGTCGCTGCGGACAGTGCAGGAGCGCCCCCTCCTTCCTCGATTCCCCCCACAGAGTATCGCCCCTCGTCCGCCCGCAAGGTGGGGGTGGCCCTGCTGGTGTTCCTGCTGATCCTGGCCATCGGCGGGGGAGCGATCTATTGGTTCCTCTGGCCGAAAGGCCCGACTGCAACGGGACCCAGCGCCACCTTTTGGTCCCCTATTCCTACCTCTCCAGACCCTTCGCCGAGCGCAGCCACCCCGTCCTTCAGCCCCTCGCCGACTCCCACACCCACACCCTCTCCCTCTCCAACTCCCACTCCGTCGCCCTCTCCCATCCCAAGCCCAACGCCAACACCGACCCCCACACCGACCCCCACCCCGACCCCAACGCCAACGCCTTCCCCCACCCCAACTGCCGACGTGGGTGAGCTTCAGGCCAAGGTCTACGTGCTCCAATTTCTGGATGCCATCAAGAACGGCCGCCTCTCCACCGCCAGCCTGATGGTCAGCGAGCGCTTCAAGACGCTGGAACCCTTTTATTTCTCCGTTCCCTCCGACTACTACGCCGCCCTGGAATATGAGGTCACCAGCACTGAGAAAACGGGTAACACTGTTTGGGTCTATACCCTGGAAAACTGGGCCGGCGGGCTGGGCGCCTACAAGTACCATGTGATGGCCGGGGCGGAAACCCTTCTCATCGACGAGGTGCAACCGGAAGAGTAATCACCAAGATGAGAATGGAGCAAGTTCCGGCTGACCCATGACCGATCCTGGCTACGAGTTCTACCTCGCAGGCAGCCTGGCGCTCTTTTTTCTATTGGGACTGCTGTCCGCCTGGAGGCGCGGCTTCTCCCCGGGAAAGACAGCGCTGATCCTTGGCCTGGTCGTGATCGCCTCACTGCTGGGGGCCCGTCTTTGGAATGTATTCACCAATCCGGTCTACTATACCGCGCAGCCCGATGCCTGGTTCAGTCTTCACTGGACCGGGTTTTCGCTCTATGGAGGCTTGCTGCTGGGAGCAAGCGCAGGGCTCCTGTCGGCTCGCGCGCTTCGTTGGCCACTGCTGCGGCTGGCAGATGCGCTGGTTCCGGCCGCAGGGGTGGCGATTGCCATGGCCAAGGTCGGCTGTTTCTTCAACGGTTGCTGCTACGGGCTGCCTACCAACCTGCCCTGGGGGGTCACCTATCCGGCTGGCAGCCTGCCCTATCTGGATCAGCTCTCCCGCGGCTGGATCCTGTTTTCAGCGCAATCCCTGCCTATCCATCCCACCCAGCTCTATGAAGCCTTGGCCGGATTGCTGGGGGCGGCGGGGGCTTTCTGGCTGCTGGGGAAGAAGCTTCCTGACGGCGCGGTCTTCTGGTCCTTCGTGATCTGGTTCAGCGCCTGCCGCTGGCTGATTTCCTATTGGCGCGCATCCACCACGATCCTTCCGGTCCACGAGTGGCTGGACCCTATCCTCTACGCTTCCTTGATCGTGATCGCTGGAGTGATGCTCTTTCGCAGCATGCGCACGGCGACCCGGATGCCCGTTGAGATGGAATCTCACCCGATTCGTTGAGTTCGCAACCGATCGTTTCCCGCAGCCTGGCGCAAGCCCAGAAAATCCCCGCCAAACGAAACCAACCAACTGATTCGTCCAACCACATCACGTAACCGGGCCTTTGCTGCGATCGTCGACTCGTCACTACTGACAAGAGGTGGCAAGCGTGGATCGAAGGAGGAAACAATTGCCGGTAAATGGATGGGGTCAGGCTTGCTTTCTTGACAGAAAGTCGAACCTGACCCTAAGGAATCACTTTCCAGCGCGATGCTGGTTCGCCATGAACCTACTTCATGGGGTGGTCATGTAGACAGTATCCGGGATGACGCTCCCCAGCAGGGTGTCGTTCAACTGCGCGTAGGGACCGTCATACTTGGCAGGGGCCAATTGATCGGGTGGGGGAACATTGGGCTTGGGGTACCAGGCGTAGTTGTCGAGAACAGCCATCCGTTGGCGGATCTCGCTCTTGGAGACATTGATCACCAGGCCGTCGATGGCGATCGCCACAGGACCTTTATACCAACTGCGGAGGTCGTTCATAGCGGGGCCGATGGTGTCCTCGTTGACCTGGAAGTGGGTGGCCACGCCCAGG
>CAYXFH010000030.1:0-7709 GCA_964464245.1 uncultured bacterium | reverse complement strand
TCAAGTAATCAAGTGGTCAAGTAATCAAGTGGTCAAGTAGTCTAGTGGTTAAGTCACTTCTCTAAGTCGAGGTCTGTCTAGATCTTACTTAATCACTTAACTACTGAATCACTTAACTACTGACTCTTTCGACTAGATATAGCGCAAACGGAGACTTGGGGGAAGCCACGCTGCGCCAAGTTGGTCAGGGCGGGTTTGAAACCTGCTCCTACGCGGCGGAGCTGCGCTTGCCCAAAGCGCGAACCAGCAGGAACCCCCATAAGACGGTCATTAAGACCATGGCCAAGAGGGAAAGAAGGATCTGCACGCGCCCCAACAACCCCCAAAAGGAAAGAAAGAGGAAGATGAACCCGCCGACGGCGAGAGTCTCCAGGGCGGCCTCGACTGGCATGGCGCGAAGCTCTCCCTTCCAGAGAACCAGGGCGAGGATGATCCCGAACAAGACTCCTCCGCCCATTCCCGCCAAGTCGGTCCAACGATTGTAGAAAATGTAGGTAAGAATGCAGACCAGGGGAATGGCGATCAACAACCCCAGGTCTGAAGTGAAGGGGCGGTGTCTACGGGCGGGTTCGGGCTTGCTCGCCGTCACTTCAACAAGCCCTCGATGGCGTTCGCAACCGTTTCCAGACAGACGACCCGAGCATGGTATTTGTCGTTGGCTGGGACCACCGACCAAGGAGCATACGGCGTGCTTGTACGCAGGATCATCTCCTCGGCAGCATCCTCGTAAGCCGGCCACTTCTGGCGGTTGCGCCAATCCTCCTCGGTCAGCTTGTAATTCTTGAAGGGGTCGCCCTCCCGCTGACGGAAACGGCGTTCCTGCTCCTGGGCGCTGATGTGCAGCCAAAACTTGGCGATCACCGTGCCGAAAGAGGCCAGGTTTCCCTCGAACTCGTTGATCTCCTGGTAGGCGCGCTTCCAGGCTTCCTCCGGGCAAAGGCTCTCCACGCGTTCCACCAGCACCCGGCCATACCAACTGCGGTCGAAGACGGCGATATGCCCGCCCTTGGGAAGGTTGCGCCAGAAACGCCAGAGGTAGTGATGAGTCTTCTCTTCTCCTACGGGTGCGGCGTAGGAGTGGACTGCGTATCCGCGCGGGTCAAGGTGTTCGGTCAACCGTTTGATGGCGCCGCCCTTTCCGGCGGCGTCCCACCCCTCAAAGACCACCACCACCGGCAACCTGGCCTGATAAATGCGGAATTCCAGTTCCCGCAGCCGCTCCTGCAAGGCAGGCAGGCGCGCAGAGTACTCTTTCTTGGGAAGCGCTGTGTTCAGATCGACCCTGTCGAGGATCATGCCTTCACCTCTTGCGAGGCATCCGTCGGCGGCCCTTTCTCCCGGTCGATCAGAGCAGCGGTCTCCAGGTACTCGGCGAAAATCTGGGGGGCGCGATCCTTAAGGGCGCTCTCCAGCGCGGCCACGACCGTCCCTACGATCTTTGCCTGGCTGTAACGACGGTCCATCGCCTCGACGATGGTCCAGGGGGCAGGATAGGTGCTGGTCTGGACAAACATCTCCTCCAGGGCGGCAAGGTATTGGGCGTACAGGGTGTGCTCGCGGCGGTCCTCTGCCGTGATTACCCAGGAGGCGTAGCGCTGCCCCTCCAGCTTGGCGAAGCGCTTCTTTTGCTCCTTCTTGCTAATGTGCAGCCACAGCTTGATCAACGCATAGCCGTCATCGCTCAACTGGCGCTCGAAAGCATTGATCTCCTGGAAAGCCCCCTGCCAGGCCTGACGAGGAGCTTCCCCCTCTACCCGCTCAGCCAGCACACGGTGATACCAGCTACGGTCGAAAAAAGCCCACTCGCCGTAGCTGGGGATCTTTAGCCAGAAGCGCCAAAGGAAGGGGTGCAGCGATTCTTCGGGGGTAGGGGAGAAGATGGGGTGAACGCGGAAGTGACGAGGGTCCAGCCACTCGGTCACCTGGTTGAGGCTGGTGCCCTTGCCGGAGGCCTCCCAGCCCTCGTAGACGACCATTGTCGGGATCCCCGCGCGACCTGTCATGCGTTGCAAGAGGTTCAGGCGCGGGTTCAGGCGGCGCATCCGCGCTTGGAACTCCGCCTTGCTCAACTTCAGGCTCAGATCAATCTTCTCTAACACGCGGCCCTCTCTTGGTCTAGTGATCCAGTGGTTAAGTAATC
Organism: uncultured bacterium; assembly: GCA_964464245.1. Lineage (GTDB taxonomy): Bacteria > Caldisericota > JANLFM01 > JANLFM01 > JANLFM01 > JAPLHV01. The sequence continues at coordinate 5,569 of CAYXFH010000030.1, read as the reverse complement.
CAGTCATTAAGTAGAGTTGAGGTCTGTCTTGATCTTACTTATCCACTGAGCTACTCAACCACTTAGCTACTTAACTACTGAAGTAAAGATACCACAGGAAAGGGTTGCGGAGACTAAAATGCACCCCGCTCATTTCCCGCTCAAGAGTCCTTCCAAGAGAAGGATCGCCCCCGCCTTGCTCATCGGCTGGTTGTTGTTGCCACATTTCGGGGAGAGGACGCAGGAAGGGCACCCATCCTGGCAAGGGCAGGAGCGAATCATCTCAAGCGCAGCCTGCAGCAACTCCGGCAATACTTGGTAAATCTTCTCGGCGATCCCCACCCCTCCCGGTGCGCCCTCGTGAAGGAAGATCACCGGGCCACCCATGGCGGGGTGCTCCGGGTAGGAGACACCCCCCAGATCCCAGCGATCGCAGAGGGCGAAGAGGGGAACCAAGGCGATGGTGGAGTGCTCCAAGGCGTGGAGGGCGCCGTCGAAATCCTCCCCGGCTTCTTGCAAGCGAGTTCGTAACGAGGCCGGGACGCGGAACCAGGCCGACTGAGCGACGGTGGAGAGAGGGGGCAAGTCCAGGTCGCGGTAATCCAAGACCTGGTCAAACCGCTTGATGAAGAAACCGAGGATCCGTTCGGTGACTTCTACCTCACCCAGGGCGACCTCGATGCCCTCCGCTGTTCGGCGGCGGGCATATTCCTCCAGGAGGCGAACATCGCTGTCCTTGCGCGTTGAGGTGTACATGTCTACATCCACCGGCCGGGCGCGGGCGATCCCCTCTTTCAGATCCAGCGATTCCACCCGGAAGGTCTCTCCCTGGTGGAGGAAGATAGCTCCCGGGTAGGCTTCGCGCATCGCCCTGGGCAGGTCCATCGTCTCTAGTAGGGGCGACGCATCCGTCGCCCCTACGACCGTTTCCCTTCGTTTCCCTTCGTGCGAGGGCGGGGACTCGGAGGTCACGGCCCCAAGGGCGGAAGAGACTCGTAGGAGCTGTATTGACTGCTCGCCGATGTTTTCTAGAGAGACGATCGCCGAGGCTCTCTCAGCCGGGCCGCGGTAACGGCCGCCGGCCAGAAACCCTTCATTCTCCAGCTCCTCGTAGACAGCCGAAGCGGGGGCCCCGAAGACAGCCTTCGCCTCCTCCGCGTCGCGCCAGGGAAGCTCAGCGCCGGCCGCCTGCAAATGGCCGCGCAGGATGTGCGGGTTGGAAGGGTTCAGCAGCGCCTCTTCCATCGGGCGGCCAAAGAAACGGTCAGGGTGCTGGATGAAATACTGGTCAAGCGGATTCGGAAAAGCCACCATCATCGCCAGGGATTCCTCCAGACCTCGCCCAGCCCGGCCTGCCTGTTGCCGGACGGAGATCATGGTCCCAGGGTAGCCGGCCATCACCACCGCATCCAGTGAGCCGATATCGATCCCCAACTCCAGCGCATTGGTGGAAAAGACAGCGCGCAGCTCCCCACTCCGCAACTGCGTCTCCAAGCGGCGGCGGTCCTCCGCCAGGTAGCCAGCGCGGTAGGCTGCCACCCGGCTGGCAAGATCTGGGTCGTCCGCTGCCAATTTCTCGCGAGTCCAGCGTGCCAATAGTTCGGCGATAGCCCGGGAAGAGGAGAAGCAAATCGTCTGCAAACCGAACCGGACCAGCTCCACCACCAGATCGCGAACCTCCATGTGAGGGGAGCGACGTTTTCCTTCCTTCGTCGTTTGCGGGGTTCCCGGCACATCGCCGTTTGTGTGATTCACCGGGGTGAATCCTGGATTCCAGAGCAGGAAGAGGCGCGGGCCATGCGGTGAGCTATCCTCGGTAACTGCGCAGAAAGGCCGGCCTACCAATGTTGCGGCGAATTGAGCGGAATTGGGCAGGGTGGCCGAGGAAAGGATGAAAGTGGGGCGCGCATGATAGTAGGTGAAGATCCGCTGTAAACGACGCAGAAGGCAAGCGATATGCGAGCCAAAGATACCTCGGTAGATGTGGGTTTCGTCGATGACCACATAACGCAGGTTGAGGAAGAAGCGCCGCCAGAGGTGGTGCCAGGGGACATACTCGTGCAGGGCGTAGGGGTTGGTCAGAATCAACCGCGAGCGTCCCAGGATCTGCCGTTTGGCGCTGGACGGAGTGTCGCCATCATAGATGGCCGGGTGGAGGTTCGCCTCTAGCTCTCGATCCCACATCAGGAGCGTCTTCAATTGGTCGTTGGCTAGCGCTTTTAGCGGGTAGAGGTAAAGAGCGGTGGAGAAGGGCTGGGTCAGCAATCGATCCCATACCGGGACATTAAAGGCCAAACTCTTGCCCGAGGCGGTGGGACTGGCAAGGATGACATTCTCTCCGCGACGAGCCAGATTGATCGCCTCTGCCTGGTGACTGTAAAGGCGCAGTCCCTTTCGAGAGAGAAGTTCTTGGAGCTGGGGAACCAAGGGTTTCTCCAGATCACCGTACTGAGCTGAGTGACCTGCTGTCGCCTCAAGGTAGGCCAGTTGGCCCTGGCTGCCCAATGTGTCACGCAGATGTTGAATCAGCGAGGAGATCTGCGGCATGTTAGTTGATAGTCGGCTGTGGCACGGCTAATGGGGACAGATTAAAATCTGTCCCCAGAGGTTGTCCGGAAATCTGTCCCCGGAAGCTGAAGATCCGTTTCATGCCGCTCAGGAGATCTGGACGTTTTCCTCCCCCAGAATCTTACGCAAGCGAACCAGCAAGCGCGGGTCGTTGCGCACCCAGAACTTGCGCGAGGGGGCCATCACTACCTTTCGCCCGTTGAGGCGCAGGTGGAGGGTCACCGGGCACTGCCCGGGGAAGCTCTCCAATTCTTTCTTCACCGCCAGCAAGGCATCCGGCGTGGCGTCGTGCGGGATGACCAGGTAGAGGAAGACTTCCTTCTTGGCGTCGGACTGTTTGCGCATTTCCAGGGCTTCACGTTCCAGGAACTCGTGGAAATGCTCGGCCACCAGTTTGACCCGGTCTTCACCGACTGTGCCCGCGGAGCGGCAATTGACCTTGGCCCGCAGCACCAGAACCCCCGCTTTCCCCACCACCCCGGCGAAGTCCTTGTAGAGCTTGGGCAGCACTGTGACTTCCACCGTAGCGCCCAGGTCTTCCAGGGTGAGGAAAATCATCTGCGCACCGTTCTTGGCAGTATGCAGCTTGCTAGCAGCGACTAGCCCCCCCACTAGCACCAGTTCTCCCTCGGCACATTCGCCCAGGCCGGCCAGCGGGGTCAGGTTCAGCTTAGCCAGTTGCTCCTGGTAGCGGGCCAGGGGGTGGTTGGAGATGTAGAAGCCCAACACTTCCTTCTCCATGGCCAGGATTTCCCCCTCGGAAGTCTTGCTGCCCTGGGCGTAGCTGTCGTCTCCTTCCGATGATCGTTCACCGGGTGAGGATTCCCCGAAAAGCCCAGTTTGTTCCTTCCGGCTGGGACGCCGGGAAGTGCCGGCACTGCGTTCCAGGTTGCCCAGCAGCTCCGATCGGCTACGACCGCCAAAGTCGAAAGCGCCTGCCTTGATTAGGCTCTCTACTGTCTTTTTGTTCACGAGATGGGAGACAACGCGTTCCTGGAAATCGGAGAAGGAGCGGTACGGCCCGTTCTTTCGGCGCTCCTCGGCGATCAGGTTCACTGACCCCTCACCCACGTTCTTGATCGCCGCCAGGCCGAAGTAGATCTCTTCCTGCTGGCCGCCTCCAGTGACCACGCCTCCGGCGACCCCGGGCGCAAATCCCAGCTCACCCTGGTTGAGGTTGGGAGGCAGCACTTTGAGGCCGAAGTGTCGGCATTCCTCCACATACTGGCGCACTTTCTCGTCGTCGGCCCGAACTGAGGTGAGCAACGCGGCCATGAATTCCTGCGGGTAGTGCGCTTTCAGGTAGGCGGTGCGGTAAGCCAACACCCCATAGGCGGTGGCGTGGGCTTTGTTAAATCCATACTTGGCAAATTCAGCCATGAAGTCGAAAACCCGCCCAGCCAACTCCTTTTCCACTCCCCGCTCGATAGACCGGGCGATAAAGGCCGGTCGCTGCTGATCCATTATAGCCTGGTCTTTCTTGCCCATAGCTTTTCGCACCAAATCGGCTTCAGCCAGACTGTAGCCGGCCATGACGGCGCAGATCTGCATGACCTGCTCCTGGTAGACGATGGTGCCGTAGGTTTGCTTGAGGACCGGCTCTAAAGACGGATGCAGGTAATCGATCGGTACTTGCGCCTGTTTGCGGCGGATGAAGTCGTCGATCATGGCCATTGGGCCGGGGCGATAGAGGGCGACAATGGCGATGATGTCCTCCATGCAAGTCGGCTTCAGGTTCTTCAGGATCGAACGCATCCCACGAGACTCCAACTGGAACACCCCGGAGGTCTCCGCCCCTTGCAGCAGCGTGAAGGTGGCGGCATCGTCGAGAGGCGTCTCGGCCCAGTCGATGCGCCGCCCCCGGCGCTTTTCGATTAAGGCTAAAGCGCCGTCCATCATGCTGAGGGTGGAGAGGCCAAGGATATCGAGTTTCAGAAGACCAATCTTCTCGATCTCGGTCACGGCGAATTGGGTAGTGACGATCCCATCGGCGCCTAGCATGAGGGGCACATAATTGTCTAACGGTTCAGCCGAGATCACTACCCCAGCGGCATGGGTCGAGGCGTGACGGGAGATCCCCTCCAAGCCGCGGGCCGACTGCAGCAGGTCGGACACCTTGGGGTCGGCATCGGCCGCCTCCCGCAGCTCGGGGACGGTAGTGAGCGCCTCGGCCAGGGAAGAGCCAAAGGGAACCATCTTGGCGATCTTGTCGACCTGCCAGAGAGGCGCCTTCAACACCCGGCCGGTGTCGCGGATGGCTGCCCGAGCGGCCATCGTCCCGAAGGTGACGATCTGGGCGACGCAGTCCGCGCCGTATTGCCCCTTGATGTATTGGATCACCTCTTCCCGCCGCTCCGAGGCGAAATCGGTGTCCACGTCGGGCATCGAGATCCGCTCCGGATTGAGGAAGCGTTCAAAGTAGAGGTCGTATCGAAGGGGATCGATCTCGGTGATGTCCAAGGCATAGGCCACCAGCGAGCCGCACACCGACCCACGACCTGGGCCGACCGAGATCCCCGACTCCTTGGCGTGGCGGATCAGATCCCAGACGATCAGGAAGTAACCGGCGAAGCCCATCTGCCGTATGGTGTTCAACTCAAAATCGACGCGCTCTCGTTGGGCTGGGGTGACCTCTGGAAAACGGCGGCGAAGCCCCTCCTCAACTTGACGGGTGAGGAAGGAATCGAGCGTCTCACCGGGGGGAGTAGGGAAATTGGGCAAGTGAAAGTGCCCGAACTGCAATTCCAGGTTGCATCGTGCGGCGATCTCCTCGGTAATGGCCAAAGCCTCCGGTAGGGGGACGGCCTGCCGCATCTCCTCTTCGGTTTTGAAGTAGAACTCATTGTTCACGAAGGAGAGGCGGTTGGCGTCCTCCAGCGCCTTGCCGGTGCCCACGCAGAGAAGGATCTCGTGGGTGCGGTAGTCGGCCTCGGTCATGTAATGCGAGTCGTTGGTGGCCACCAGCGGGATCCCCAAGCGGCGAGCCAGGTCGGCCATCTGGTCGAAGTAGACCTTCTCGTCG
>CAYXFH010000029.1:0-9791 GCA_964464245.1 uncultured bacterium | reverse complement strand
GTGGAGCCAATCAATGTTTCCTGAGCAATAACATTTCGCCACTCTTGGCCAAAGAAAGAATAGTACAAAAACCTTCCGCAAGCTTTGGACTCATCAGGCCGAACCAAAGCCATTCGCCTACCAAGGCAGCCACGAAAACCTTTTGGAATCATGGCATAACGATTCAAGGTGGCTTCGTAAGAAAACACTATGTCCCCACTCCGTGGTTCAACGCGCTTGATCCAGCGAGGATATTCCTCTTCTGAGATATGACGAACATCGGATAGATCAAGTTGACCGCTCGCTCCCACATTCTTAATACCAAGAAAAATAGGTCCTGAATCTGACGGCTTCGGAGTGGCATGTGGGCCATCGAACATCCCTGCATAGACCTCTTTTATCGGGATGGTTTGCCGTTCTATTCTTGTCACTCCCCCTCCTCCGCCTTGCCCACATTCTCCGCACTCCGCTCGCCGGCCCTGTTCTCTAATTGCTTCCGTGCCAGAGCGATAGCCTTGCGAAACTTCTCCTTCATGATCTCCTTGGGCAATGGGGCGGTGAGGTATTCGGCCACATGGATGCCGGCGCCGCCGAGTTCCAGAAGTTCTATTTGCTCCTGCTTTTTGCCGGCGCAGAGAATCAGGCCGATCGGCGGATCTTCCCCCTCCTGCCGCTCGTGTCTGTCCAGCCAGCGCAGGTAGAGTTCCATCTGCCCCTTAAATGCAGGTTTGGACTCGTCCAGTTTCAGCTCGATCACCACCAGACGGCGCAGCCGACGGTGAAAGAAGAGCAAGTCCATATAGAAGTCGTCGCCGTCCAAGGTGATGCGCTTTTGGCGTTCGAGAAAGGCAAATCCAACACCCAGTTCCAAAATAAAGGCTTCCATCTCGCGCAGGATGGCGGCCTCCAGGTCTTTTTCAGCGAAGGTGTCCCTAAGTCCGAGAAAATCCAGCATATAGGGGTCGCGAAAGACCAGGTCAGGGGTTAGCTTATCGGTCTCGCGTAGCGTCGCCAGCTCCTGTTCGATGAGCTTTTCAGGCTTTCTCGAGAGGGCGGTACGTTCATAGAGCATGGAGCCGATCTTCTTTTCCAGCGTTCTTGTTGACCATCCTTCGATGCGGCACATTTCAGCGTAGAAGTCGCGTTTGAGAGGGTCGTCCATACCAATGAGCAGGCGAAAGTGGGTCCAGCTCAATTTTGCACGCAGTGCGTGCAAAATAGTTTCAGCGGGAAAAACTTCAGCGAATTTAACCATATAGGCCAGATTACGTTCGTTCCAGCCACGACCGTACTCGACAGTCAATTTTGACGACAGTGACGGTAAAATCTCCCGGCCGTATTCAGCACGTTTCTCCTGAAGAACATTATCCCGAATCCTCTTGCCGATACGCCAATAGAGCATGGTCAGGGCAGAGTTGACCGTAGTAGCGACAGATTGCCTCGTTTCTTCGATCAACCGGCGGAGATCTTCCAGTAGCGGCAGCTCTGCAACAGGCGACAGAGATTCTATCTTCACCGGATCACGCTTTTTCTCCTCCATTACTCCCCCTCCAACAACTTCGCCACATTTTCCGCGATGCGATCTTCCAGTTCCCGGGCCTCGGCGTTGAGAGTTTCCAGTTCCTCGTTCTGCTCCTGTAGCCGCGCTTTGAAGTCGAAGTCATCCTCGGCGCGGACGGTTACGCCCACATAGCGGCCGGGATTGAGGCTATAGCCCTGTGCTTCGATCTCGGCCAGCGTTGCCACCTTGCACAAGCCGGGCACATCCGCGTATTGGCTATCGGGAAAGTGCTCCGCCACCAGGCCGGCGCTGTCGTGCAGATTCTCTGGTTCCTCTCCCCGGTAGAGCCGGGCGATGTTGGCCAGGAACTCTATCTGCGCCGGGGTCCAGTCGCGATGGGCGCGGTCGATCTGGCGGAAGAGGTGGCGGGCGTCGATGAAGAGTACGGTGTAAGCGCGGGGAACGTTGGTTTTGCCGCACTGGGGTGCGGCGGTCCCAGGAACAGCCTCAGTCCAAGATATACCGCACTGGGGTGCGGCAGTCCCAGGAAAGCCAATGGTCCCAGGAACGGTCTCAGACCCAGGCTTTGGTGTGGCGGTGCCAGGCTCAAGTGCAGCGGTCTTGCTCTTGCCCCGGTCGAAGAACCAGAGGGTGCAGGGCAAGGTGACGGTGTAGAAGAAGTTGGCGCCGACAGCCACCATTACATCAACGGCGCGGGCCTCGATGAGTTGCTTGCGGATCTCCAGTTCCGAGCCACGGGCGTCGGAGGCTGAGTTGGCCATGACAAAGCCGGCGCGGCCGGTTTCATTTAAAGAACTGTAGAAAAGCTGGATCCAGAGGTAGTTGGCATTGTCGGTACGGGGCAGGCCAAAGGGAAAGCGCGGGTCGTCCTTGAGCCGGTCTTTATCCACCCTGTCCACATTAAAGGGCGGATTGGCAAGGTGGAAGTCGAACTTCCCGATGATCTTATGCAGGTCTTCATAATAGGTATTTCCCTGGCGGATGTCTCCCGCCAACCCGTGAACAGCAAGGTTCATTTTACAGAGGCGGACTGTTTCCGCCACTCTCTCCTGTCCGTAGATGCTGATTTCGGCGGATGGATTGCTCTTGTGGGCCTCGACAAAACGGGCACTCTGGACAAACATGCCGCCCGATCCGTTTGCAAGGTCGCAAATGCGCCCGTGGAACGGCTGAATGATAGCCACAAGAAGCTGGACGATGGCGGTGGGGGTAAAAAACTCGCCGCCTTTCTGGCCCTCGCTCATGGCGAAATGACCGAGGAAGTATTCGTAAATCTTGCCGAAAGCGTCCCCCTCGATGTCCATGGGAACAGAGTTCATGGTCTTCAGCAGTTCCTTGAGGAGGGCGTTCTCGAAGCGATTGTAGGTTTTGGGCAAAACATCAGTGAGATCGGGATTCTCCGCCTCGATGGCGCGCATCGCATCGTTGATTGCCGCGCCGATGTTAGCCCCTTCTGGCAACCTAATTAGGGTTGAAAATCGCGCCGTCTCGGGAAGATAGAGCACGCCTTTTGCCTGGTAGTCTGCCGGGCCGATGATGCGCCGTCCACTGCTTGTGCCCTCTAGTTCCTTCGCCGCCGCCTGAAACTTGTAGTCGGCATAGCGCAGAAAAACCAGCCCCAACACCGGCACGGAGTATTCCGAGGACTTCAGCTTGGAGTTGGCTCGCAACTCATCCGCCGCTTCCCACAGGCGAGCTTCGATGTGGTTGCCGCTATGATTCATGGGTTCTTCCTCCCCGGTTCTTCATGGATTCTTCTCTGCGTCTCCTCCGGATCCCGAACGCGCACAAAAAGCGACTCTGCGCTCATCACATGATACCAGTTTAGTCGGAAAGGAAACCCGGAGGGCGGATGGGTGATTCATCGAACATTCCCTTCTTTTCGGCCAAGCCCTCAATCATCTCCCGGGCTTTCTTGGCATTTTCAGGATCAGGGAGAGCGCGATAATTGGCCCGCAGCGCCTCAATCTCGTTCCTGAAACCAGGAGGCAAGGCCGCTTCTTCCTGAGCTCGCCTCAGCTCTTGCTCGTACATGCGCATAAACTGAGGACGCGCGTGGGCCGTCTCAGCCATGGCGAATTCGCGGACCCCGAAGTGCTCCAAGGTGCGGCGGACCAGGGGGTGCAAGTTCTCGTACCCCTCCGCCTCCCAGCAGTCATCGTAAAACACCGCCTCGCCGATGCACTTCGAAACTTGCCCATAGGCCTCGGCAGGCGTGGGGTTGCGGTCCTGGACAATCTCCAGGGCGGCTCCCCGGATCTCGGCGAAAGAAGGTGAGAAAGGTTTGCCGGTAAAGAGCAACTTCTGGACCGCTACCTTGGCTACCACAAGAGGTATATCCTCCAGCACTTTGGCCCAGATAGCCAGGGTGCCTGTGCTCATCTCCGGGGCATTGTTCCAGGCCTGGGCGATCAAGGCCAGCAGATCCCTCACTTCTTGTTTGGTCATTTCTGGTTCTCCTCCTTTTCTTCTTCCTCGATCTTCAGGTCTGCCCAAGCTTGGGCCTTTCGGTTGAACAGGGGCACATCCCCGATCGGGTTGCCTTCTTCGTCCAGTCGGAGATCGGCCCAGGCTTGCGCCTTCCGGTTCAGGAAAGGAGGCGAGGCGCCTCCGGCTGAGATGGAACAGCCATCTGCCGGCGGGTAGTGATCCCGGCCGGGCAACTCCCCACGATGGAAACACTCCAGCATCCCCAGGACATTGGTCTTCTTGAATCCGTGACCGACCCAAGCGATGACGGTTTCCCTCCAGCGGGCCAACTCCGGGGGAGACGAGCCTACCCCCTCTCCCACCATGGACCAGACAGCCTTCGGCGGGTAGAGACGGGTGATCTCCCGATAGGCATCCACAGCTTCCGGGATCGGATCCTTGTGTTTTTGCGACGAAACCACTGATTGGGAGGAAGGAGTGGCAGGGCGAACAGCCGCTGCTTTCTGCGCTGTTCGCGCTTTCTTTTCTCCCGGAGAATGGGCAGTCAGAGGTACAGCAGTCGGAGAGTCAGGAGTCAGAGGATGGGGAGTCAGAGAGTCAGCAGTCAGTAATACAGCCGGGCGAGCGCCGGAAATGACCGGATCAGCTCCAGGAATTTCCGGATTCTCTTGCCGGCCTTGTTCGGAAGCCACTTCGGGAGGCGCCGGGATGATGCTTTTCTGCTCGTTCTTGTGGGGATATTGGTGGCGGAGAAAGTTGACGATGGTGATGTACCGGTGGCCTTCCCCAACGTATCTTCGGATAAAGGGGCCGTTTCCGTCGCGATCGCCGGCGAGCTCATCCAGCAATTCCTCGACGTTCACCTCTTCGTAGGGGAAGATCTCGGCCTCGATGCGCTTCGGCCGGTCCTCCAAACGACCTTCCCGGTCCGCCAATAACCAGAGGCCGACAAAGAGGAGCCTGGCTGCCTGAGTACAGGATGCCAACCCTTCGTTCTTAAAATAGCCTGGCTTGATGGCACGGGCTCTCATCTCACACCTCTCTTGGCGTCTGCCCCCAACGACAGGTTGGAATGAGTGGGATTCTCCTCGATACTCTTGCTCTTCATGGCGGTTCTCCTTTCTTTTCTTTCCAAACGATTCCATCCCCTCTGGTGTAGCAGAAAGGAAAAAGACTGAAGATAAGCCATTGGAGGTGGTTCAAAGAAAGGACTGGAGAGGCTTCAGGGGATCAGGAAACTGCAAAAAAGGCAAAATTCAAGGAAATGAAAATAATTACTTCGTCGAATGGAGCAGCCTGCAAAGAATCATCCAAATCTGGGTGGAAGACTTCTTCAAGGAAGGCTTCCTAGCGCCGGTAGGTTGCCTCGGTACGACGCGATATCTGCAGCAATACAACCAAATGATCCGCATCATGGACTTCATAGACGATTCGGAAATCGCCCAGCCTGATGCGATACGCCCTATCAGCGCCTTTGATTCTTCGGACGCCATGAGGACGAGGTTCCTCGGCCAGCCCTCTCACGGCTTCTCGCAAGCGCTCGAAGTCTTGCTTTTGCATTCGACCTTTGAGCTTCCCCAGATCACGGTCGGCAGCCGAAGAAACTTCAACCCTATACATGCGTGGGTTCAATTATCCCTTCGCCGGAGCGTACTGCCTCCTCCAGCTCCTGTTCGACTTCCGCCCAAGGTCGTCCACCTTTCTCCCGCCATTCTGCCCGAGCCGCATCGATTGCAGGCAACAATTCGCTGTCTTCGCGGCTTTCCAGCCATTCACACACTGCATCAGCGACAATGTCGCACGCTGATCTGTGGCTCTTCACTGCCTCGATTTTTAGTTGCGTATAAAGATCCTCATCGTGGAAAACGACAGTCATTTTTCTCTTCATCGTGGATCCTCCATCCAGCCGTCTATACGTCCATACGTACCGGTATGGTAACAATGCGCAAAAGTGATGTAAAGAATTGGAGACAGCCATTGGAACAGTTGGCCCTTCGAGAAAAGCTGGCCTAGCTGAGCAGAACGCGCAGAGGAAAACCCAGACAGGTGGAGAATCATCGCTCCTTGTCGTTGCCAATGTGGGCATGAAACGGAGGCGATTGCTGTTTGTATGGCATCATGAACGAAAAAGGATCTTCCTTGAAACCGCGCACCAGTCTTTTCCCCCTGTTCTTCACCGTTTTCATCGATCTGCTCGGCTTGGGCATCGTCATCCCCATCTTCGCCCCCCTCTTCCTGGACCCGGTGGGGGGGCTCCTCTCCTTCCAAACCGGCCTCTCCACCCGGACCATGCTGCTGGGCTTCCTGCTGGCGGTCTATCCCCTGGCTCAGTTCTTCGGCGCTCCTTTCCTGGGCGCCCTCTCCGACCGATTTGGCCGGAAACGGATCCTTCAACTGTCCTTGCTGGGCACCCTTTTCGGCTACCTTCTGCTGGCAGCCGGAATCCTGCTGAAAAGCCTGCCGCTGCTCTTCATCGCCCGCGCCATCGACGGCTTCACCGGTGGGAACATCTCCATTGCCCAGTCCGCCATCTCCGATCTCTCCGACGAAAAGAGCCGCACCCGCAACTTCGGCTTCATCGGCATGGCCTTTGGCCTGGGCTTCATCATCGGCCCCTTTATCGGCGGGAAGTTGGCTGACCCGACCATCCTGAGCTGGTTCAACTACGCCACCCCCTTCTGGTTTGCTGCCATCCTCGCCGGGATCAACCTGGTGCTGGTCCAGCTCCGCTTCCAGGAGACGCTGCGCAACCGCCGGGAGACGCCTCTGGACTTCCTTACCGGCTTTCGCAACATCGGACGGGCCCTCTCCTTGCCTAACGCCCGGACCATGTTCCTGGTGGTCTTCCTTCTCGCCTTTGGCTTCAACTTCTTCACCCAATTCTTCCAAGTTTTCCTGATCCAGAAGTTCCAGTTCACCCAGTCGCAGATCGGCGACCTCTTCGCCTACATCGGCCTCTGGATCGCCATCACCCAAGGGTTGATCAACCGCCCCTTGAGTCGCCGGCTGGAGCCTCAGCAGATCCTCTCCTTCTCCGCCTTGCTGCTGGCCGTTGCCTTGCCGCTCCTGCTTTTGCCCAGCCAGTCCTCGTTTCTTTTCTTCTTGTTGCCGTTGGTGGCCATCTTCCAGGGGTTGACCCAGCCCAGTTCGCTGAGCATCGTCTCGGGGTTGTGCGACGAGAAGGCTCAAGGCCAGATCCTTGGCATCAACCAGTCCTTTCAATCATTGGCGCAGGCGATCCCCCCAATCGTCGCTGGTTTCATCGTCTCCATTGATCAGAACCTGCCGATCCTGGTAGCTGGCGTGTCTGTGCTGGCAGCGTGGGTCCTTTTCCTGGTCTATCGGGCTGGGGTGCGCCGACGGGGACCGGAGGACGTCTGCGCCTAGCCATCTCCTTCCAGGGTCAATCAGAGAGGGAGCGGAACACCGCTCCCTCTCTTTATTCCTTCTCGATGATGATCATTCACCAGCAGCCTGGCGGAGAATGCAAGGCCGGCATAGTCAGTGGCGGGGTCTAAATCTTGGTGAAGGACGGGCGGTCAGCATTCAGGGATCTTTCCGGGCTGTCTGCTGCGGGCGCCGGCGGGGAATCTCAGCTTGGACGCTCTTGTGGAAGCGTTCCCCGTACTCCTTCAGTTTGCGGGAATTGAGGGCTTCCCATTCCAATTCATCCAGCGGCGGAGGACCACTGCCAGCCTTTCGATCCAAGTAAACCCAATCCAAGAGCGCTTTCTCCGGCTCTGCCCAGAGGATTCCTTGGCGAACGGAGTAACCCCAAAAAAGGGGGATCTGCAGGTGAGAGAAAGCAATGTTGCCCAGGGGGGTACACACTTCCCGCGTTTTCCCGGTGGTCACGCAAGTTAGGGTGAGCGGCATCTGCGAGAGGATGCCACCCTCTGATAAGGCGCTCTCCCGAGAGATATAGGCTGGTCGACCGAGAAGGCACGGCCAGTGCCTCCAGGGTAGGCATCCCCAGGGAGTTTCCATAGAGGCACGGCCCTAGGTGGACCAGGAGCCCTTTTTTGGCCAAGCGCCGTACTGCTCTTCGCAGCGCCTCTGCTTCCAGCCCGGTCAGTGCGCGCAAGCCGGCAACAGTCAGAATAGAGTCTCCTGCCGCGACAATTCCTGTAGTAAGCGGACCCATTGGGCCAGCGAGAAGACCGCCATCAGTCGAGCAACTCCAGACGAATGGCTACTGCCGCTTTCAGCAAATCGCGGTAGCCATCCTCTTCCAGCGGCTTGCGGTAGCGCTGGGGAAGAAAGATGGCGATCTCTTTCCACAGGGGCGCTGCGGTAAGGGAAGCCAGCCGTTCTTTCAGGATCCGCTCTGGCGCCCCGTAGTCGGCGCATTTGGCGCGGATTAGATCCCGGTTGATGGGGATTCCCCGGCCGTGCAAGAACCACAGGTCGAAAAGGTCGCGTCCTTTTAGGTGCGATCGCCCGGCAATCGCCACCAGTTTATCGGCCAGGATCTCTTCCTCGCTTTCTACCCAAATCAACGCCAAGGGAAGCCCTGGCAAGGCGAAAGGTAGACGGATTGGCTTTAACTCCCGGCAATAAGAGGGAAAATGGGCGATCTCTAGATTCAGGGAAGTGGAGCCGGCCTGGACAGGCGCTTGCAGGTGAAGGCGCAAACGAAGCAGTTCTTCTGTCTGCTTCTGAATCCTTAGAGTCATTATCCCGCCAAAGAGGGGTGACAGTTCCGCCAAGGCGGGAGCAAGCTGTTGAAAAAGCGGATCCAAAAGGGAGAAAGGCGCCACCGAGGTGAAGTCCAGATCGTCGGAATAGCGAGGCCCTTGGTAGGCCAGCCGCAGGGCTGTTCCCCCCCGGAAAGTAAGATGGCGCGCTTCCTCGCATTGGGTCAGTTCGCTCAACAGATAGATCTGAAGCGCTTCCCGCAGGACGACCTTGGCGGGAATGCCTTCCTCTTGGGCGCGAGTTGAGCAATAGGTGGACAAATTCATCTCGTCGCTATTCTAGGATATATTTGTCCCTTTTTAGAGTTCAAATAATGAGGAAAGGTATGCTGCGACGGAGTTCGGAAAACTTCTGTCAGTAATTATCATTATTCAGTTCTTTCTCAAACTGAGCGTGTAAAGAAGTTTGAGGGTAAACAAGGTCTCTGGGATCAGCAAGGCTGACGGCAACAAGTCAACTTGCGGCAGCTCGATAGCACCCGGCAGCTAATCAGCCCCCGGCAGGGTGTCCTGGAGAATGAGGCAACACTACGGTAAGATCGCTCGTTCCTGGGCGGGTTTGAAACCCGCCCCTACGAGAACCACTCCGGCGTAAATTATATCCCTGGGACCGTGGCGCCCCAGTGCGGCATATCTGAGAGTAAGACCGTTCCTGGGACCATTGGCTTTCCTGGGACCGCGGCGCCCCAGTGCGGCCTATCTGAGACTAAGACCGTTCCTGGGACCGTTGGCTTTCCTGGGACCGCGGCGCCCAAGGCATCAGCAGTAACAAGACGGAAACCAAGCGTTCTGGGGAGCAACCACCCCGAGGGTGCCACCCTCGGGGCTTTCTGCCACACTTCAATACTGAACAGCCTGCGGCAGCATATCTTCTCTTGCCGCAGGCTGGTAGGTTGCCCACTTGAAATGAGAAGGGACCCTTTTTTTCAGAGACAGGGAAAATCAGAGAGGGAGCGGAACACCGCTCCCTCTCTCTTGCTTTTCGGAACTCGGCTAGCTCTTTATTCCACAGCCTTGCCGCAGCTCAAGCAGAAGCGAGCGCCGGGGGGCAGGGGGTTGCCGCACCCTGAGCATAGGACCGGTTCTGGTTTCTCCACTTCTTGCGGCGCTTCCTCAACGACGACCGGCGGGGAAACCGGCTCAACAATAGGCGGAGGGATGAG
>CAYXFH010000028.1:0-4357 GCA_964464245.1 uncultured bacterium | reverse complement strand
GGGATCACGATGTGACGCACCTCTGCGCTGTCTTCCAGCACACGGTATTCCGTTGCCTCGTCGCATTCCACCCCGTGGGCTGTCAAAAACGCCCTGGGGTTTGCCTTGAACTCCTTGCGCAACTCCTCATCTTCATACATCTCCATCAATAATTCCTGATTAATAGCCATGATATCGCCTCCTTTTACTTGGAATCTTGACAAGTTTTCTGCCCGGCGTCTACTGTTTTTCCAGGCTTGGGCGGCTCTTCACGATGAAACTCAACTGTCGCCGCAGAGAGGGGCACGTCTTTCAAGGAAAGTCCTTCTTCCTTGGCCCGAGGAACATCCGCCTGGTAACGATACAAGGAGACATTTCGATTCCCCAAGCCGTGCTGGAATTCAAAACGATCCCGCTCATAGCGGAACATCTCGAGAATAACCGCGCCGTCATGGCCCAAGTCTGTCCGCAAAAGGCATTGCCGCATCTCATCCAAGAGTGAACCGGTCCACGCCGCCCAGCTTAGTCTAGCCAGGGAGAACTCCTCCAATTGATGCGCTTGATGCGGAGCTAACCCCAAACCTTGGAAATCGAGGAAGATGTCCAGCAGGTCGCCATTCCAGCGTTCCAGGAGGAAACGCCAGGTGTCCGGCAGGCAGGACTGCAAGTGCAGGAAGAAGAGAGAGAAGAACCGGTCCAGGCCGTCCGTCTTGCGCCGAATAGGATCGTCCACCGTGTAGAAGGTAGGAAAGATCTGCGGGTAGCAGCGGATCCAGTCAAGAGCCAAGCTGACAAACTGACCAGAGCCGAAATTGCTGGGGCTTCCGTCAAAGACCAGCCGGTCCTGATACTCTTCGGTGAGCTCCGTCTGAGGAAGGAAAGTGAAGCGGTTGACCGTCACCTCGCACCCCATCTCGCTTGCCCGAAGCGCCAGGGAAAGGGTTTGACGCAAGTCCTCTTCCTTTTCGCCGGGGAACCCGGCAATGAGCGAGCAAACCGTCTCCACCCCTGACTTCAGCAGGAAATCCATTACGGTCAATCCTTTTTCCAGATCCATCGGCTTGTTGATCATCGCCTGGACCCTTGGGGAGCCGCTCTCCAATCCGAGGAAGATGCGGCGGCAACCGGACCGGACCATGCGGGCCGCCAGATGCTCATCGATCGTGTCCAGGCGGGCGCTGCAGGACCAGGTCAGGGGCAAGCCCAACCCGTCGAGGATGTCGCAGAGCTCGATCACCCGCTGGCGTTGGGAGGTGAAGAGGTCATGCACGAAGATGAATTGATTCCGTCCCCAGACCCGGTAGATCCGGGCCATCTCCCGTGCGATGCTTGCCGGATCGCGGGGGCGGCAGACATGTCGCCAGAAAATCCGGGTGGAACAGAAGCGGCAGTTGTACGGACAGCCGCGACCTGTTTCCACCGGAACCCACCTCGCCTGATCGAAGGTGGAAGCCATCCTGTAATCCGGCGCCGGCAAGTCCTTCAGGTCCAAGAGAGGCGCCGGCGCGTTCAGGCGGATCGATTCCCCTTCGCGGTAAGCTAACCCGGGAACCTCCGCCAGGGCGATGCTGCCCATGAAGCCGGCGACGATCCTACCAATCGTCTCCTCCGTCTCTCCAACCGCCACGGCATCTACATATATGAAGGCCTGCAGGGTCGGTTCAGCGGTCAGCGAGGCCTGCGGACCGCCCAGGATGACGGGGAGGCCGGGACGCTCTTCTTTCACCGCTCGGGCCATGAGAAGGGAAATGTGGTAGGTGGAGCAGAAGGTGGAAAAACCCAGCAGATCCGGCTGCCTTGCCAAGAGCAGATCCCGCATTGCCGCCAGGTTCTCTGCCTCGTCATCTTCGAGGCGCAGCGACCCATCCTGGTAGAGGGCGTTGAAGTCTAGGATCTCAGCCTGGTGGCCGGCTTGCTGCAGGATAGCGGCCAGGTTGAGCAAGCCCAGCGGGAGGTCGAAGGACATCGACCGATGGAACGCACCGGGTGTCACGAACAGAATCTTAGCCATGATGATCTTCCTCCCTCCCGATTCAAATAACAATCAGAATTCCTTCTCATTTCAAGGGAAACGCTGGGTTCAGGTCTTTACTTTAAAGGTCTGCAAGAATTCGGACCATTTCACCTCCAACCCCCTGGTCCTGCGCCGCTGATCATACCACCGTGGTAGTATGAGATGGCCCGGTCCAGATCGGTGCGCTTGTTATGAAAGCGTCCATAATATGACGCGATTTCGGCCGCCTCTTTTCGCTTCGTATAGCGCTTGATCGCTTCGTTCCAGTAGATGATCGACCGAATCCTCGCTGGCCAGACATTCAGCAACACCAAAGCTGGCGGTGAGCGTAAAGCTCCCCTTGTCTGAATCAAAGTGAAGCGCAGCAATAGCCGACCGAAGCCGCTCGGCAAGGCTAACCGCTCCTTCCGGGGTTGTTTCAGGAAGTAGAAAACAGAATTCCTCACCGCCGTAGCGAGCGTGCAGGTCCATCGAGCGCAATCTCTGCATACAAGCTGCAGCGACTAAAACAAGAACCCTATCGCCTGCCGCATGCCCATACGTGTCGTTCACCCGCTTGAAATGGTCGATGTCCATCATGATGACCGAGAGCGGCAGATCGCAACGCAGAGTGCGCTGAAATTCCAGTTGAGCGGAGGCGTTGAAATGCCTTCGATTGTAAAGACCGGTGAGTGGGTCGATGGTGGAAAGTTTTTGTACCTCCCGAAAGAGTCGAGCGTTTTCAAGAGCAATCACAGCCTCGTTGGCAAGGGCTTGAACGAGTCGAATCGCAGATTCGTCGAATGCGGCTCTTTCTCGGCTTTCCAATGTGAGACAACCGATAT
Organism: uncultured bacterium; assembly: GCA_964464245.1. GTDB lineage: Bacteria > Caldisericota > JANLFM01 > JANLFM01 > JANLFM01 > JAPLHV01. The sequence goes on along the minus strand of CAYXFH010000028.1, from coordinate 1,540 downwards.
TTCGCCCATGGGCAGACATCGGCACAGCCATCCACGTCTCTGTTTCGGCATGAATCCCCCATTCGCTGGCCATCGCATCATGGCTTGCGTCCACGATCAGGATGGGACGACTGACCTGCATGATTTCACTCAACAAAGCTGTTGGGGCGAGGATCTCTCCAACGACTTTCTGTTCTTTGAGATCACCCCAGACGCTATGGAGACGGAGATCCTCTCCGTCAAAAAAGTAGATCGCATGACTATCGTGAGGAATGAGACTCTGGATGAACCCCTCCAGGTGAACGACGATTTCATCGTGGTCCAGCCCGGAGGTGAACGTTTCTAAGGCCTGCAGCATCGTCTCCGCTTCATTCCGTGCCTGGCGCTCAGCCTCTGCCGTGCGCGCCAGATCCTGACCCTTGAAGTAGAGTTCCCGGCTCTTTTCTTCAATGATCTGCTCGGCCTGTTTTCGGGCAACCCGTTCCCTTGTTAGTCGACGTTGGAGGAGTTCGACCTGGTCGTCCATGATTGGTCCTTATTTCGGCATGATGATAAAACGAGTTTCCGGTGGGTCATCCTGACCCGTTTCCCTTCTGACCTGAAGGGATTCGCCAAAGTGGTCGATGCACGACAAGATCAAACCCTCGGCCAGATCAGGCAGATTGCGTTTCGAACGATAGGCCATGATCATCACGCCCGGCTCCGGCGTCGTGCATGAGAATGATGGCAATTCCACGTCAGAAAAGAGCTTTCGCACTTCCAGATGGACATAGCTATCCACTCGGGGAAGGAATTCCATGCTCGACTTGATCCCCTCGAAGAAGGTGGGAAAGGATATCAAGAAACGCCGGAAGAGGTGCCGGCCAAATTCCTTGAGAAGATCTGCAACGGATGTGCCAGTAAGCGTAGAAAGGTTGGAGACCAAGGTAATCATCTCTTGGTGATCATAGGTGCCGACAGACGTGTACGTTCCTTCCGACGGCAGATGGGACATCTCAATCAAACGCTCGGTTGTCTCAAAAGAGAACCTTTCATCGACTAATTCTAAGAACTCTGTGAAGACCATACCTTTCATCAGGGTGCCTCCTTTTGGTCTGTGCAAACTATGAATCTACCTCTTGCACCTCACTCATCTTACCACCACGAACCCTTTTCCCCGTCATTCCGCTAATGGTCGTCAGCCATTGCACCGCTGATGCTGACCGAGTTGCGCCACTACTGTTCACCCCGAGTACACCATCCCGACCAGGTCAGGATCTATCCCAGCAGAGCACAATATCTCCCTTTCCAGCCCTGTCCTAGCTGATCTTACCCTTTGCCTTGAAGGAATCCGATCTATCTTGGTAGTCTTGTTGAGATACTGCCTGAGAAGCAACCATGCCTGCAAGAAAGCGGACTCTATTGAAGTATGATCGCCTGCTTGAAACGAGAAGGAGCCGAAAGAAGCCTACATGAAAGTGGTTTACAGCCGGCTTGCGAAAGGATTAGAGCCCAACAGCCCCACCTATTGGCAGTATTTTGGCGCACGGTTGGCAGATTTAGCGGCGATCCCGCAAGGAGC